>CAIJIZ010000555.1 GCA_903820735.1 uncultured Pirellula sp. | reverse complement strand
CTTGTTAGGTCTGGTCCGACGAGTCCGCCGACACCGCCGATGCGGTGGCACTGAATGCATTGCAACTCAGCGCGACGATAGATCCATTCGCCTCGCTGCGGATCACCTTGTTTCGCTGCAAGATCGAGCCAACTGTTTTTCAGTTCGTCGTTAAGAACCCATCGATTCTCTTGCAGTTTGCCAGCTTTGTCGATCAGCTGAATCAAGTCGTTGCTGGCGTTCATTTTCCGCAATGCGGACTTCAACTGGCGAGCTGCGGCGGCCTCGATCGAGACTCCTTGCAATGCTCCTTGAAGATGCGCCGCCCCGTCCTTGCGACCCAAGAAATTCGTCGCTGCGTTTGCAATTGCTTCCGCACGAGCTGGGTCTTTGACGAGTCGATCGATCAAAGTCTTGCAAGCGGCTGCGCCGTTCGAATCGGCTTGGCCTTCGATTGCACCGATTGCGACATCGATGTTGGTGTCCTCGGCGAGTTTGCCCAAAAGGGACTTCGCAGCATCATCTCCGATCGCAGCCATACCTCGAAGGGCAGCTAAACGGATCACGGAGGAGCTCCCGGCATCCTGCGATAGTCCTTCAAGTCGATCGCGGGAATCGCTGATGCGCCATGGGCCAAGAGCCTTGAGGGCGACGAGCGAAAGTTCGTTAGCGGCGAATGTTTCACCCTTCTTGTCCTTGGCAACAGCTAGTTCGGCAAGCTTCACAAGCGCTGCGCCAGATGTTGGTTGCACGGGCAAGACTTCCTTGCGTCGCATCGACGCATCGAGCACGCTTTGGAGAACTTGTCCTCGAACTGCTTCATTGGGCATCTTCAGTGGATCGGTGGATGCAATCAGCCGATCAACAAGGCTCGCTTGTTGCGCTCCGTTTCCTAGTTCTGCCACAAGGGTAGCAAGCGCTGGTTGCGATGCGGTAGCTTGCGCGTTCGCATCTGCTTTTGAATTTGCGGAAAGCATATTTAGCACCGCATCGATGGTGCTCGGATCTTCCACGGCTTTGAGGGCAAAAGCGATCGAAGTGGGATCTTGCCCGAAAGTAAAAGTCCCTTTTCGAAACTCAGGCAACCAAGCTGGAGCTAGATCTCGCATGGTTTGCCAAAGAGCAAAATCGAGGAACCGATCCATGGGTCGCTTCAAGATTTCGCACGCCGCTTGGGCTGCATCTGCCGATGGGAGTTCAGCAAGCAAACGGACGGCTTCAAGGCGCACGCGAGGGTGTTCATCGTTAGCAAGCCGTTTTCCGAGAGCTGTCCATTGAGCGATCTGAGACGGGTCAAGATTCCCCAATTGAGCGGATCGCACCCATCGAATCTGATTGGCGATTTGATGCGTGTAAGCTGCTCGCAATCTGCCATCCTCGGATTCAAAGAGGGCTTTTTGAAGTGTCAGGTCAATGATTCCCAATCCTTCGGACACCCAAGCCAATTCGAGGGCTTCCAAACCTCGTTTTGGATCGGCTGCAACGATATCGCGATAGGTTTCGACAGCTTTCCTAGCATCCGGACTGGATTTGATTTGTTGACGAAGGGCTTGACCCGCAAAGAGACGGACTAAGTCCGCGTCGTTCGCCAATCGGGCGATATTCTTTTCAACGGGATCCTTCGAGGTAATCGATGCGTTTTCGGTGGGCTTTTGATCTTTGTGGGTCAGCCTCCAAATCCGGCCATGGGTTCGATCGCGACGCGGATCGCGGAAGTCGACTTCGCCGTGCTGAATGATCGGGTTGTACCAGTCTGCGATATACAACGCTCCATCGAGCCCTTGCTTCGCGTCGATTGGACGGAATGCGACGTGAGGCGTCTTGATCAACTCGGCTTGTTGTACCGATTCGTATCCAGATCGATCTTCGGTGACTTTAAATCGGCATACGCGGTGGGCACGGAAGTCATTCGTAACCATCGTGCCTCGGATCGATTCAGGCCAGTGATCACCGGAGAGAATCTCAAGTCCGCAATGCTTGGGGCTTCCAGGATTCAGGCCCGTCATCAGCCGTTTCGCGCCGACTGCTGTAACGAACACACTCCCCGGAAATGCATAGTTGATCCCTTCACCGTAAGCTCCGTCCGTTGCGAACATTTGCCCGTAGCGATCAAAGTGAACACCCCATGGATTAACAAATCCACGCACGACTATTTCAAGTCGCTTTGTCTCCGGATGGAATCGCCAAATGCCACCACCGTTTAGCCGCTGAACTCCCCAAGGGGTCTCGATGTGTGAGTGAATGTAGATCGATTGGTTCATGTAAATCCAACCGTCATGGCCCCATCGCAAAGAGTGAAGCAGGTGGTGCGTATCTTCGGTGCCAAAACCTGAGAGGACCACTTTGCGCTCATCGGCAACAAGGTCTCCATCGGTGTCTTTCAAGTAAATCAACTGATCGCTGTTGACGACGTAGGCGCTTGGGAATTCTCCATCGTTGGCTGGCAGCACACCAGTTGGAATCAATAATCCGTCAGCAAATACTACCGTCTTGTCGGACTTACCGTCCTTATCCGAGTCGATCAAAATCAAGATCTTGTCGTCGGATGGTTCACCCGGTTTGATCTGCGGGTACGTTTCGCTCGATGCTACCCACAGCCTTCCGTGATTATCAAAATTCATGTGGATCGGTTTTGCCATCGGAGGCTCACCGGCGAAAAGCTCAACCTTCCACCCGTCGTCGATAACGAAGGTGTCCTGTTCCAGCTTCGGATCAGGTATCGGAATGTCTTTTAATTCTCGTTGAGCGTAGAGCGCTGAACTCGGATCAAACGAACAGAAAAGGAAAGCGGGGCTAAGAAGTCCAACGGTGAGGAAACGACGCAGCGACATAGTATCGTAGGTAGGTTCTGAATCGAAAGAGGATGGAGACGAAAGGCGGGAAGGTCAAAAACCAGTTGGTATTGTACCTAACGTATCAAGCCATAAAGGCTATAATCGACACTCGCTTGAACATTTTTTGTCCTTGCCGATTTGGGGGCCCCTGAGATGAGCGAAGAAATTTACTGCGGGTTTGATCTTGGGGGAACCAAGATGCTGTGCGTCCTGATGAACGCCGAGCAAAAAATTATCGCCAGGGAAAGAAAGAAAACAAAAGGGCTTGATGGTGGTCAGGCAGGGATTGTTCGAATCGTTGAACTGATCCGTGAAACGATAACCAACGCGCAAGTCCCAATCGAACGGCTGAAAAGTATCGGTATCGGTTGCCCGGGCCCCGTCGACATGGAGAAGGGACTGGTGCACGTAGCGGTCAATCTGAAATGGAAAAATGTTCCGCTCGCCACCATCCTCGAAGAAGCTTTTCAAAAACCTGTATCGGTTCTCAACGATGTGGATGCAGGGGTCTACGGTGAGTATCGCTGCGGAGTTGCCAAAGGTGCTCACAGCGTCGCCGGACTATTTCCTGGCACCGGCATCGGCGGCGGCTTTGTCTACAACGGTGAAATCCTTCGGGGCAAATCTCACACTGCCATGGAAATCGGTCACACGAAGATCACTTCCAATTACCAAACCAGCGGAACGAGAATGTCTGGCACGCTGGAAAGCGAAGCAAGTCGCCTTGCAATCGCCTCGCAATGCGCGAAATTGGCTTACCGAAACGATGCCCCAGTCCTCGCGAAACTCGCTGGTACGGATATCGCTGAGATTCGAAGCAAAACTCTGCTGGCATCCATCAAGGGTGGAGATGAACAAGTTGAAAAGGTCGTGCGGCAAGGAGCCAAGATGCTCGGATTCGCCGCAGTGAACCTTATTCACCTGCTGGCACCAGAAGTTATCGTGCTCGGCGGCGGGTTGGTCGAAGCCCTAAGCCAAATCTATCTCGAGGAAGTCAAGAAAACGATCGCGGAGAACATCCTCGAATGCTACGCAGAGACTACCAAGATTAAGCTTGCGGCTCTCGGCGATGACGCAGGAGCGATGGGTGCGGCTATTTGGGGCGGCGTGCGAGCAAAAGTCTAGTGGTATCGGAAGTGCGCAACCACCACCGGTGACGGACCAATGTTGGCATTCCATGATCGATCAACTAGTTAATCCAACTAGGTAAATCCAACAGGGTAAATCCAACAGGGTAAATCCAGCGAGGTAATCCAACTAAGTAATCGCAGGATACTTAGCGAAACCGGGGTGACTCCGGGCAGCTCGCGCTCAATACCGTCAAATCGAGATATGGATTGGTACTCGGAGATGTGGTTCTTGAGCAGTAAATTGTCACCTTCAAGAGGAGGGGAGCCAAGACCTTTCCGCAAGACCTTTCCGTAGCATGGCCCTCTTTGGTCGAGCGAGGGTTTCGCATGGCTCACGCAAAGAAGCAAAGACGCAAAGACGCAAAGAAAACCAGAACCCGTTTGTGTCATGCTTGGAGCGGAGCACCTTTTATCGCAACTCCCCTTGTAATCCCAGCGGGAGAATACGAGCCGATGGAATTATGGCTGTCGATTTGACGGTATTAAGCTCGCGCTACTCCGCTCGAGATTGGGGATCCTAGTTACTTTCCTAACATTTCTGCTGTGAGGTGTTTGGCCCCAAAGACTTCGCCGGTAATCCAGAGCACGTATCGGATATCGACGCCGATCGAACGGCTATAGCGTTGGTTCCAAGCAAAGTCGTTGATCGTGGCTTCGAATGTTCGATCAAAGTTCACGCCGACTAGTTCCCCATTAGCATTTAGCACCGGGCTGCCGGAATTTCCCCCCGTCGTGTCCGTGCTGTAAAGGAATGCAACCGGTACCGTCCCGAGTTTCGGATGCGCAAGATTACTAAATCTCTTCTCTTGAGCCGCTTGAATGACCGGCAATGGGGTGATGTAGGGTTCTACTTGTGTGGTCTTCTCCAGTAATCCATTCAACGTTGAAATCGGGGTCTTCAAGATCGCATCGACCGGCGAGTAAGCTTCCACACGCCCAACCGTCAGTCGTAATGTTGCGTTTGCATCAGGGATAAATCCAGAGGCCTCGGCTGCTTTTTGTATGTCCATCAAGGTCCCATACAAGGCTCCGAGCTTACCTTCTCTTTCCTTGTCCTTGTCACGCAGCTTTACATACGTGGGATACAAGTCGATGATCCATTGCAACGCTGGGTCACCGAGAGCTTTGAGCTCCTGAGGTGATTTCTTTAAGCACTCATCGACGAATTCGATCTGCCCAAGTTTGGTCGACTCCATAACCCCCTTGGCGAGTTTGTCGAGCGACTCGGAAGACTTGAGAATGCGATCGACGGGTTCGATGTCCTGATACCCAGGAATTTTGCGCAGGCGTTCAAGCATCCCTTGAAGCATACGAACATCGGTTTCGCGATGCCAATCGCCAACGTCGAGCCTGAGTTGCTGAGTGGTTTGGTTGAAATTGCGATCCATGTACGGTGTTTCGCGTTCGATATCTGGCTTGGCTCTCTCCACTGCGGCGTCATAAAGGGTAAATGCAATCGCAAGAGCTCGAGGGGCGGTCCGAAGTTCACGAAGGTGGATCTCGAGCGGTCCACGTTTGGTCATTTCTCCATAGACCCCTGCGATCTCGTCGAGAACATTCGGTGACTTGTTATCAGGTTGCGCATCGAGGTAAGCTCGCCACTTCGATTCGCGATTAAGCCGTTGCTCGATGATCTGTGCCCGCTGCATTCCGATCAACTGTCCGCGAGATCGCTTCTCGACATTCGCTAACGACTTGATCCGCGTAGCATGTTTAATCGCCACGGAACGATCGTTCGCTCCTGCTTTTTCCATTTCAGCGATCTGCCAACCGTATAGCTCCACAATCGCAGGTAACCGTACATCCTTCTCGTACTGTAGGAAGCTTGCAGTGCGATTGCGAACGGTTCGGCCGGGATATCCAAGAAGGAAGACTGTGTCCCCTTCGTCAATCCCAGCAGCTTGTACCTTCAGATGCCTTTTTGGTTGGTAAGGGACATTCTCGGGCGAATACTCGGCAGGTTTGCCATCGCGACCGACGTATGCTCGCATCAAGGAGTAGTCACCGGTATGGCGAGGCCATTCCCAGTTATCGAGTTCTCCACCGAATGCGCCAATGGATACAGGAGGCGCGAAGACCAGTCGAACGTCCTTGAGGTAGGTGTACAGGAACAACACATAGGTTTTCCCGACGAACATTTCGGCTACTTCGGCTCGGAATCCGGGGTTTTCTTGCTCGGCCTGGAGTTCCAGTTCTTTGCGACGTCTTTCGATCGCTTTCGTGCGATCGGTGAAACTCATCTCGGTGCTAACTGCCGCCAGCACGGACTCCGAGACATCTTGGTAAGCTTCGGTAATGCGAACTGTGTAATTCGGAGCGGGGACTTCGTCTGCCAAGCCTTTGGCGATGAATCCACCTGTAAGCAAATCTCGCTCAGGGCTACTTGCTTTCTGAATGGCATCGAAAGCGCAGTGATGATTGGTGATGATGAGTCCCTTGGGGGAAACAAATGATCCGGTACATCCGTTCACTCGGCAGATGCCATCTACCAAGCTTGTTGTTTGCGGATTGAAGATTTGGTCAGCGGTGAGGCGAATGCCCCGTTTGGCAAGTTGGATATTCTCCAGTTCGCTTATGGGGAACATGCCTTCGTCAGCCATGAGCTTGGAAGCCAAACCGGCATTCAAGCTGCAAATGGCGACGAGCAAGTACGCCAGGAGTGCAGGCCACGAATCCTTGTGGAACCAGCGGTTGCGTGAATGAAGATACATCAAACCGTTGCCTGGCCACATAGGATGGTCCAATCTACTTATCGAGTTTCCCGCAGATCATGGTTGCATTGTGTCCGCCGAACCCGAACGAATTGTTCATGGCATAGCGTATCTTGCGATTTCGCGGAGTATGGGGCGTGTAATCGAGGTCGCAAGTCGGATCGGGGGTATCAAGATTGATCGTCGGTGGGACGATGTCGTGATAGCAACTGAGGATAGAGAGGATCATTTCGATACCTCCACTTGCACCCAGAGCGTGGCCCAAGTGTCCTTTGGTGCTGGAAATCGAAACGGTGCGTGCCGATTCCCCAAAGACTGCCTTTACCGCAACGGTTTCAGCTTTGTCACCCAACGGGGTGCTTGTACCGTGCGCATTGATGTAATCGATATCAGATGGATTGAGTTTTGCATCGATCAGTGCGTTTCGCATTGCTTGCGAAGCACCTCTGCCTTGTTCGTCTGGTGCGGTGATATGTCCGGCATCGCATGACCCACCATATCCTAGGATTTCGGCGTAAATTCTAGCCCCGCGAGCCTTGGCATGTTCGAGTTCTTCGAAGACCAAAATGCCAGCCCCTTCGCTAAGTACAAAGCCATCGCGATCAAGATCGAACGGACGACTTGCCTTCTCGGGCTCATCGTTTCGTGTGGATAGGGCTTTCATATTGGAAAATCCAGCCACGCCCATATGGGTAATCGCGGCTTCCGTTCCACCGGAGATCATTACATCGGCTTCGCCGTACTGAATCGCTTTAAGAGCATCTCCCATCGCGTTATTGCTGGAAGCGCAAGCGGTTGCGACGGCAAAATTTGGGCCTTTGAGCCCATATTGGATTGCAAGATTACCACCCGCAGCATTGAGCATCATCTTCGGGATGGTGAAGGGGCTTACACGGTCAGGCCCCTTGGTGTGCAGTTTGAGAATCTGCTCTTCGATTTCGTTCAAACCGCCAATACCGGAGCCGATAATCGCACCGCAACGGTTGGGGTTCTCTTTCGAGAAGTCAATTCCGCAGTCGCGAACCGCATGGTAAGCAGCCCAAATCGCAAACAAGGAGAAGCGATCAAGTCGCTTGACTTCCTTCGCATCGCAACAAGGTCCGGGATCAAAGTTCGCTACATCCCCACCGAAGCGGACTTTGTGCAGCGTGGTATCGAGAATCGAGAGTGGATGAATTCCACTCTTTCCTTCGAGGATCCCGCTCCAAAGACTCGGTATTTCGAGAGCTAATGGGGTAACACAACCTAGGCCGGTAACGACAACACGACGTTTCATGCGATTGATGCGACTCGAACTAGTGACGTTGTTGACACGCAGTAACGTTGTTATGAGCAGGAACCAAGTTCATGCCATAACGCAGTTAGACAGTTCGGCTAGCTTGCGCTGCATTCACGCGAGCGCGAAACGCAACAGGACATAGCTAGCCGTGGAGAGTGAGCAGAACAAGCACTAAGCTTGTTGCTTTTCAATGTAATCGATCGCTTCGCCTACGCGTTGGATCTTTTCAGCAGCATCCTCAGGAATGCTGATGTCGAACTCTTCTTCAAGTTCCATGACCAATTCGACGGTGTCCAACGAGTCGGCACCTAGGTCATTGACGAAGTGGGTATCACGAGTGATTTTGTCTTTCTCGACACCGAGTTGTTCGGCGACGATATCAACGACTCGTTCCTCAATTGATGCCATAGCAGGGAGCTCCCCTCAGCAAAACGTTTTCTTTGAAATAAATCAGACTAAATACATTCCGCCAGCCGCTCGGGCTGACGGGTGACAAAAGATAGAGGATTCTAGCAAAACCGGTCAAGCCATATAGGGCTCCCAAGGAAGGAATCCCACAAGGAAACCGCAAGAAATCCTATGTATTCCAGCAGAATTCTAATGCGAATCTGCGGAAACTTTATTGACCATTTCCACCGATCGGAGGTAGTCCGGTAGGTGGAAGTGGCTGAATTGGGGCTCCCGAAGGAGGCAAAGCGGGTAGTCCGCCGTTGGTTGGTGGCAGGGCGGGAGCGTTCGATGGAGGTGGAGGAGGAAGCTGGCCAGCCCCGTTCGCTCCAGCCGGAAGTGTCGCAGTTCGCTCGCTTGGAGGCACCGGTGCACCACCTGGAGCGGTTTCCGGAGCTACTTCGGCTAAGTTTTCGAAGTTCACGACTTGGATCTCTTCACCCTCAACATGGGTGTCGACGGCCATCTCGCAAATTCGCCAGCCTTCGGTCTCCCGAACCAATGCCCAAACGACTTCATACTCGGTCGCATTTCCATCTGTGCTGGGCTCAAGCCAATTGCTGGTCACGAGCATCACGTTCGGTTCCTTTGGATCGACTTGCTCGGCTTTGCCAATCTCAAAAGCTGCTTGGGGCGAACCAATCGGAGCAATTTCTAACCCCTTGGCTTGAATCTCTTGCCTTGCTCGGGAGGAAAGCATCGATTCGATCACTTTCGCATTACCCGATCGCATACCTTCCAAAAAGGCTCCGACTATTTCTTCTGGACGCGTTGGATTCGAAAGGTCCAATGCAGACAAAGGCACCATGCCGTCGACGCTCGGCAAAGCACTCGTTGCACCGGTATTCGCCATCTTTGGACCCGACATTGCGCCGGTAGGTTTGTTCGTAGTATTCGCATTGGCACCGCTGAGAGCTTGGGCACCGTTCTGGGCTAGCTCTGTTTTCTTTCCAGAATCGCAACCAATGTTAGCGATCATCGCAGCAGCGAGTGAAGCAAACAGTATTTGTTTTTTCATGCTCAATTGATCCATCAAAGGGAAGTGGCGGGATGAGCCGAACCATCCAAACCAACGGTTTTGAATACGGTTTCAGATCGTACGACAGTCAATTCAGGGAAATAACGGATTGAATTCCAGCAAGTCAAGATCGTTTCAAGCCCAACAAGCCATCTTGCACTGAGCAAGAAAAAACCACTACTTTTGGCCTCCTGGACTTTTTAGCTTCCCATACGGGCCCGCTTGCAACAAAGCACTATTTACAAAGGTGCTCTAAGTGCAACACCGCGAATGCAATACCGCGAAGGCAACTCGGTAAATTAGCGAGCCTGTAGCCCTTAGGCTCTGAACAATCGGAAACCTGGTCATGAATCACTCAAAGCTAAATCAATCAACGATAAAGAAACCACCACTAAACCAATCAATGATGCCACTTCCTCCGCACGCGAGCACCGGATATCCAAGCATTCGACTGGCGCTATCGATCGCTTTGCTGCTTGCTAACTGCTTCGGATGCCAATTCGTGCCGAAATCCCAAAGCAACCGAGGGGTGAGCATGTTTCAGCAAGGCAGATACGCCGAAGCATTGCAGTACTTCGAACAAGCCAAAGTGAGCGATCCGGCAAACCCTGATACGTATTACAACCTCGCTTCCACTTACCATAAGCTTGGGGTCGCAGCCAAAGATCCAAAGATGATCGACAACGCGGAACGCATGTACAACACTTGCTTGGAAATGTCCCCTAATCATGTCGATTGCTACCGTGGCTTATCTATCTTGCTAGTCGACAAAGGGCAACCCGATAAAGGCTTTACCCTCCTGAAAGATTGGGCGATGAAAAACCCAGGTCTCTCGGATCCACGCATCGAACTAGCGAAACTGCACCAAGAATTCAACCAAAACAAAGTTGCTGAACAATACCTCAACGAAGCCTTGGCCATGGATCCGAATAACCCACGCGCCTGGGCCGCCAAAGGGCGATCCAGGGAAGCGTCCGGGGATCTGATGATGGCTATCCAAAACTACGAACAAAGCCTCGCTCTCAACGCGGCTCAACCCGAAGTCTATCAGCGCGTCGGTGCTCTTAAAGTACGCTTGAGCCAAGCCGCTCCTACCAACATCGCTTCACAACCAGTTCCCGGTATGCAACCAGGAACTAGTATGCAGCCAGGATTCGGCACGCAACCGGGTGTTGGGGCTCCAACTTCCCCAAACACTCAACCAACAACCACCCGCTAAAGACTCGGTTGTTAGGAGTCTCAGGGGTGATTGCTGTCGCGGTCTTGATTGCGGTTAGCCAACACGGGATCGACCCCTAAAGTCCCGAACAAACTCTCTAGGTACTTCGGTGACTCGCAGCGCACAAGTTCTTGCTTGGCGAACTCAAGTCGTTTTCTCAAGTTCAATCGATCCACCGCCGCTGAGTGCATGGGGTCTGCGCAATAAGCCTCCAACGCTTGGGCTTTAGTTCGCGCCAAGCGAACATCGACTTGATGCTTCGCAATGAGCCTTTGGCGATACCAGTCGCTCGCCAACATCGAGTCTCGTGTAAACAAGTCCCTGAACTCTTGGGAGTGCGAAGTCTTGCCTTCCCACTTCCCCTTGGCCATTATCTCAAGCACTGCTCGAAGGGGCGGAATCGCTGATTCGATAGATCCGTCTTCATAGTAAATCTCCGCGACACGCTTCTGCGCTTCGATAATCGACAGCACACCGTCCAGGAATGACTCAAGATCCTGCGACTCCGGACAGAGTATCTTTTCATCGAAAACCTTCAGGGGATTATCGAAGACTCTGCCGAAGTATCGCCGTACGAATCGCGCGGTAATACGGTATCCAAGTCGACTTACCGGAATAAGCATCCCATTGTGTTCGCGGTCTTCGAGTTTCTCCAACATGCCATCGCGAATCATGGCGATCGGATCGCGTTCCTCAGGACGCAATCGACACCAGATCTCCGGTACAAACATGCTGATATCATGACCAACTTCTATTTCCGGACCAATATGCCCTGCGGCCGTTGAGAATCCACCCAATCCGGTAAGTATCATGCTTACGAGCGATGCGTTTAAATCGTGCACCATCGCTAACGCATTGAATGGGCCCTTCGTTAAAGCTCCTTCACTGCCGGCACCCGTCGTCGACGGACTCTTACCGGTCAAGGAACAAACGTAATCCATCATCAACTCAGGAAGTTCTTGATAATGGATCGGATTAAATACAGCCAACGATCGTATCCCCGCTTGCCGATCAGGTGGGTTGTTTCTGCGTCCCGATAAGATGGCTGAAACGGCCACAGGAACCGGACTCGAAGACTTGGCGCCACGGAACAACTGAATGCCCCGGTAAGCGACGTACCGATCTTGGGGATTCATCAAATCGGGGCGATCTTGCAAGTACCTCGGATTCTTCGACGGCTTGCCATCGACCAACCTCGGCTCAGCCGACGAGACGACGTACGACTCTTGCCCATCGAGGAACTGTTCTAGCCGAGTGCGCATCGGTGCAGAGTATTGCTCAAAGTCGATGATGTTTGCTCGGTCTTGAGCGACGACATCCTTTGTTAATGGCTCAAAGTTACAGAAGAAGTTCCCTACGTCCGCTATGTCTGCTTCTGTCTGCTTGTCGAGTCCTCGATGGACGGCATCATCGGGACGTTGAAACAATCGATACTCGCAGTTTGCGACGAACTTAAAGCTCTCGTCGCGATGCTTGTACGGTTCACTCAACAAACGACCCGGAACGACGATGCTTGCCGTGATGTCATCCTCAAGCTGAATTTTCTCGGCGGCTGCGAAGTCCTGACGGAGCTTGTACATTCGCCATCGACCGGTCGAATCAAGACCGATGCGCAAGTACATTCCGACGAGCTTGCGATTGTCGTACTTCAGTTCGTGACCCGGTTCCCCGTTGACGATGTCGACGCTGAAATGACTTCGCCAATCTCCTTCCCACTCTTGCTTATAGAACCTCTTGATGATGAATGCCATCGCGTAAATATGCGATGGGATCTTGCTCAACCATTGGTTGTATTCGTCGGTGTATTCTTTCGAAGGGGTAAGCAGCTTGATGACACTGCCGAGCGAACGTCGTGAATCCAGCACCGGTCGACTTTCGTGCTGGGTATAGTCGGGTTTCTCCTTCGCACCTTCTCGCCATCGATCCGAATAGTTGTGTGCGAAAATCTCATCGAGCTTGGCGAAATCGGTATCGATGTCTGAAACGAAAATCGAACCTCCTTGCATGTAATCGCTGATCGATTTGCTGATCTCGCTCTTCCCTCCACCACTGACCGTACACGGCTTGTGGCAAACCGTTCCGTCTCCAGCAGTACCGATCAATCGCCACGAGGGTGCACAAGGATGTTTCTCCATTTGAACCTTGTACCCGCTTGGCGATATGTAGATTTTGCCTTGCTCAAGCGGAATCGAGTGCTCTTTTGCATTCCATGTCCAACTCACAGATCGCGAAGCGATGCTTGCGCGAGCATCTTCACGGACATAGACAAGGTTCGGGAATTTTTTGTCTACCCCGTACCCCTCAGGTTTCCACTCGATGAAGTCGGAATAGTCGCTGATTAAATCCGCCATTGTTCGGCCATTGTAGCGACGGGAATTCCACTGAAACTCATCACCAAGATTGTGAGTGATGAAAGCCAACGTACCACCGGCATGCTCTTCTTCGACGTTGCCCAGCAGATTCGCGGCGTAACTGATCTGCGTTTTAACCTCTTTCTTGCAATAACCGTAATAGTTGTCCGCGATAAGGGTCACGATCACACCTTGCTCGGTGCGGCAAGTCACTTTGAATGCAACGCCGTCGTTGTATCGTTCACTCGGATCTCGCCAACACATCGAATCTCGCCGTTGCCTTGCTGTCGCTTGATCCCAATGGGGAAGTCCAAGCTCCTTTTTCGATAGGCTCGCAAGATGCGGTGCAAGAATCACACATCCGCTGTGTCCTGTCCATCGTTCGACGTCCAGCGCTGAATCGTTTTCGGGAACTAATGGATCCCCGGCATTGCCGAAAATCGACTCGACGAAATCAAGGTTGCTAACCAATCCGCCTGGAGCAAAGAAACGAATCTCCATCGTTTGCTCGTGGCAATAACCAGGCACCGCAGGGCGAACAGTCGGGCGAATCAGCAGTGATACCCAAGCCTCCGCAGGGGCCCTGCGTTCCTGAGTAAAAGGTAATTGCAGCGAAGCTCGCGGTGGATTCACCGCAGCACGAAAAAGATTTGCAAAGACATGCTTCGGGACCGCTCGCTTATCACCCGCGATTGCCAATCCCCCCTCGACCACATGGAACGTCCCTTGCGTCGTCCGACGATCCGTTTTTGGATTGTGCAACACCCCATTGGCTAACCGGTAGGAGCTGACCAGCTCATTTTGAAACGTTTCCCCCCGATCCGGTAAGCTCAGTTCCCTCGCCATGCCATGCTGCGAGAGTGTCAGCGTGCAACGAGGAAGCCGCAAACCATTGCCTGCAGACTCCGCTGATCCGTTGGAGTGCAGGTCAGCAAAATGGGATTGCAGATAGGCTTCGATCCGCTTGTCGACCGGTGCCTGCATCGGAGCGAGCAATCGGTTTTTCTCTTCGAGATTAGCAAGCAACCCTTCGGGCAGTTCGACTTGCTCCATCGCTTCGTCATCATGCAACAGATCCGATGCGGCCATCTGCATGTAGATAAACTGTCTTAAGCGTTCGAGAGATTGCGGTGATCGAGAAGCGTTCCGCGACCAAGAAAGCTGGCGTTCAGGCGAAGCGATCAACCAACCATGGTCGATCGTTGGGTCTTGAAGGTAATTTGATTTCATGGCGGATTCACTTGTTTGAATGGAATCTATTCAACGGGATTTCGGGACGTACCACTGTGTGACTGAAACGCTGACCTAACCTGCATTGGCCCGCTAGCCGGGATTAGCTAGCCCGGACTAGCTAGTGTTGAGGGCTTTTGTAATCGGAAGCTTGCGAGACGTGTCAGCTGGTTGTATCTGCCACTCTTGCGAAGCTTTGCT
>CAIJIZ010000554.1 GCA_903820735.1 uncultured Pirellula sp. | reverse complement strand
GTTTCGCAAAGTCGTCATTGAACTTGGCTAACAAATCCATTTGTTCGCGTTGATTGCGAAGATCAACTTTCGGAGAAGCAATATGCTGAACCGTGGACTTCGCCGCACTCTGGCTTGCATTTCCTATCGGTGTGCCTTGGCAGTACGTCGGCAAAAATGCCGCCCCCCAATTGTTCACTCCCCCATGCGCTAACGTCGGGCAAATGGTTACAAATGCCGGTAGGTCTTGATTCTCAGTCCCTAACCCGTAGGTGACCCAAGCACCCATGCTCGGTCGCACGAACTGATCGCTCCCGGTATGTATCTTTAGCAATGCACCACCATGCGCTGGGTTGCTACCATGCAAACTTCGCAACACACAAAGCTTGTCGATATGCTCGGCAACTTTCGGAAACAATTCACTAACCGGCAAACCCGATTCGCCCCGCTGTATGAATTTCCAAGGTGACTTCAGCAAATTCCCTTGTTGTGCAAAAACGACACGAGGTAACTCAAAAGGAGGTGGCTTGCCATCGTCACGGGTCAGCGCGGGCTTAGGATCAAAAGTGTCGACATGCGACGGCCCACCCTTCATAAACAAGAAGACGATTCGCTTAGCGCGAGGCGCAAAGTGAGGTTTCTTCGGCGCAAGCGGATTGGTTCGCGTGTCCACCTCTTGCCCCATCGCACCAAGAGCTAAGCCACCAAATCCCAACGCGCATGACTGCAACAACCGTCGCCGAGCAAGCAGAGAGACCAGGTTTTGCGAATGGATGTCATTCTCACGGAACATAGATCGACTCGCTAGAAATGAGTAAATTCTGGCTAACCAATTCCCATCGCGTTTGCTCGTCGGTTGCGCCAACGCCAACATACTCGACGATGCGTTGTAACTCCGTCTGTGTCGCTCTTCGCCCAAAGATCTTGTTGATCAACCACTGAGCTCGCTGCGTCGGATCGCTTGCGACAGACGAACTGCTCTGCGCTAATTGAGACGCAGAATCCAAGACCCACGGGGCGTTCATCAAAAGCAACATCTGCGGTGAAACCGTTGTCGTCTGCCGATCCCCGATGGGCATCGTCGGATCCGGAAAATCAAACTGCTCAAACAAAGAGAACAAGTGATTGCGGATGATGGGCAAGTACACGGTTCGACGATGACTCTCATACTTCGTGTGATCGATCGAGGTGTGATCGAAGACGAACTGCCGGTTCCTCAGTGGTACGCTCTTACCACCCAGCCGAAGATCCAACATCTCCGACGTGAACAAGATCGAATCGCGGAGTTGCTCGGCACTTAATCGTTGCATCTCAAACCGCCACAACAATCGATTCTCTGGATCGATCGACATAGCTCTCTGTGCATCGAGATGCTGCGAGGCCATCTGGTAGGTCGACGAACTCAAAATCAGCCGATGCAAAGCTTTCAATGACCAACCCGATTCGATAAACCATCGAGCCAAATAGTCCAACAATTCAGGGTGCGATGGAGGTGCACCAAGCACCCCAAAGTTTTCGGTTGTACTTACAAGCCCTACTCCGAAATGCCATCGCCAAACCCGATTGACAATCACCCGCGCCGTCAACGGATGACTCGAACTTGCAATCCAGCGAGCGAACTCTAACCGACCACTGCTCGTCGCACTGAATATCGGAGCGTTTCCAGCAGGACTCATCACCTCCGGAAACCCACGATCGACTTTCGCTCCCAAGTTTCGATAGCTTCCCCTGATATGGATAGGTAGCCCATCGACAACCCCCTTGTCGGCGACCGCCATCACAGCTGTTTCATCCGGAGCCGAACTCTCAAACACCCTCGCCGATTCCGCTTCGCGATGGATCTTGGCCAACGTCTGTTCATCGAGCGCATGCTCCATTTTTGCCGGTATCGCTAAAAACCCACTTGGATCCCCAAGCGCAAGGCGAGCAGATTCCAACATCGGATCGGCCAGATTCTTGACTGCAGCATCAATCGCCTTGGCTTTCTCCCACTCACTCTGGACCTTAGCGAACAAGTCCCGGTAGTGGGAACGAATACCTTCGAAATCACCTGCCGCCCCTTTTTCTCGCCATACTTGGAATAATTCGCTCTCGGCATGGGAATCCAAATATTTTCTTGCATTAGCTAAGACGCGCGGATGCAGTCCTTTAGAAGACTCCCCCTGCACTGGTGCTGTTTGCGATGCTGTTTGAGATGTTGTTTGCGATGCGGCTTGGGCCCACTGATTCAAAGTCGCATCCGCCGAAAGCGTTGCTGTGATCGCTAAATACTCCGCTGCATCGCTGCGCACTTGATCCCGCAATCGCTGCATCCCTTCACTCTTGAGCTTGTTCCAAGCTCCATTGGATGCAGCTACTTGCGCATCGATTTCCTTGAGTCGCTGCCTTTCCTCATCCGACGCAAACGATCGCTCATTCCAATGCTTGATCGCTCCAAAATTGCTGTCTCCAAACGTCTTCGTACCACGCAAGATCGCTGCCATCGCGTAGTAATCTCGCTGCTTGATCGGATCGAACTTATGATCGTGACAACGAACACATCCGAAAGTCATCCCCAAGAAAGTCTTCCCTAGAGCATCGAGTTGCTCGTCGATGGTGTCCATCGTCAATTTCTCGCGGTCAGGCTCAGCCAAGACCTTTGCCCCCAACACCAGATAGCCCGTACCCGTTATCGATTCCCTATTTGCATCTGGCAACAAATCCCCAGCGATCTGCTCTTCGATGAAACGATCGAACGGCTTATCT
>CAIJIZ010000553.1 GCA_903820735.1 uncultured Pirellula sp. | reverse complement strand
CTTGATAAACCGGTCAATTGTCGTGCTTCGGCGTCATTAATGAAAAGGCCGTCGAGGCGCAGAAGTAAATCCAGAAGTTCTTCTCGCGTGGATTCAATCCACATGTCGACGGTATCTGCGAAGACAAGTTTGGGGGAAAGGCACTGATCGAGCACTTTCTTTTGCACGGTTGGGATGGCGGCGGCGAGGAACACGATGTCGGATTCGCGAAAGTGATCTGGGACGCTTGGTTCGTAGCGGTCAAATCCGTGCATTTCGATCTTTAGGGTATCGCGGTCTTGGTAATCCGCGTGGTAGCGACCGTGCCAAAAATAGGATTTAGCAAGGGAATCATGCTTTACACCTCGCCAATCGACTCCGTGTTCCTTAAGGATTCGAGTATACTCTGGCGGCCAGTCAGACCCGATTCGTCCAACGAGTCGGACGGGGGCGAACAAGCTTGCGGCGTAAGAAAAGTAACTTGCGCTGCCGCCGAGGACTCGCTCCCTTTTGCCTACAGGCGTTTCAACAGTATCGATGGCCAGAGTACCAACGCAGAGAATATTCATTGATGCAGGATCCGCACGGACGTTTTCAAACTGAACCACAATTTCGACCACCATGGTACCTTCGCAGTGGTCATCTACAGACGGTAATTACCGGATTCTACCGTCCGATTGCGCATCTGCCACCGAGGACAACTATTCGATGCCCATTGCCTGATGGTCAGGGAAGCATGTTCGTGCATGAGAACCTACCAGAGGGGAGCGACGATTATCGGTCACGACCAAGCGTGATGCTTCTTCATGGGCTTGGATCATCGCATGCAGGGACTTATATGACGAATATGGCCCTGGGATTTGTTCGGCGGGGCTATCGGGTTTTCCGAGTCGACCTTCCAGGGGCAGGGGAATCATTTCGAGAGACTCCCATGCCACCGCATGGGGCTTGTTCATCGGTCATTCGCGATGCGATGCAGTACATCAGTCGATCATTTGCCATAACGCAGTGGTACATGGCGGGCGTTTCGCTTGGGGGGAATATTCTCCTGCGAATGCTTAGCGATCCCGAACACCGATCGCGGTGCTCCTTTGAAGTTCTTCGAGCGATTGCGGTCGCTCCTCCTATCGACCTCGATGCCGCTTGTCGCAACATCGAACGCGGCATTCATCGCCTTTATGCGAATTATTTCCTAAGGGCGATCCGTAGGCAAATACGTGAACGTGCCAAAATCTGGCCGCAATGGCAAGAGCGTCTGGAGCTAGCGGATTTCTCCTCCCTGCGTCGCGTTGACGATACAGTCACTGCGCCGTTGGCTGGATTTCGCAATGCGATAGAGTATTACGCCGCAGGTTCCTCGAAACCCTGGCTGAAAAACCTTCAAACCTCAGTGAAATTGCTTGTCGATCGACACGATCCGATCGTCCCTTATTTTATTTTTCGAGATGCGGAATATTCGCCGAGCACCGAAGTAATCATCACGGATCGCGGTGGGCATGTGGGCTACCTCAGACGTCGTCCGTTGGAGCAACGCTCTAAATCTTTGCAGCGCAAATCCATGGAGAGAAAGTTCCATCGTTGGGGGGATACTTGGATTGTCGACAAACTTCTCGATGATGCATGCTGGTAGAGAATCGCTTGGCGGACAAGCTCCTTTTTCCGTTTCCCTACATGCGAAAAATCGATGCGTTGATACCAAGTCGCAGCAATGCTTTATGTAGCCCTTGCCTGCTCATGTTGGCTTCTTTTGCAGCGCGTGAGACATTCCCCTGATTGCGTCTCATCAAGTCCTCTATGTAGAGTTTCTCGTTGTTTGATAGGAAGTCATGGTGGGTGAAACTTGGAGACACCGCCGGTTCTTCGTCTACCAAGGGTGTTGCAATCGATTGCGTGCTCTTGTTTTCGATGGATTGATTTACAGCCATCGCATCGACTTGCAAATCCGTGGTCACGCAAGCGATTCTCTCTGTGACGTTTTGCAGTTCGCGAATATTTCCTGGCCATCGATGCTCGCATAGCGATTCGATCGCTTCGGGCTTCCATTCGAAAGCTTTGGTATGGTCACGACGGGCGATTCGTTGCATAAAAACATCTGCAAGGAGAGGAATATCGCCGTGTCGGTCGCGAAGTGGCGGGCAGATCAGTTCGAGTACAGCAAGTCGATAGTATAGATCAGTCCGAAATGTTCCCTCTTGCGCTTTGTGACTTAGGTCATCCTGTGAGGTCGCAAGAATCCTAACATCCACCTTGTTTTCGTTTGTTGATCCGACAGAGGTATAAGTCCCGAACTGCAATAATCGAAGTAACTTCGATTGGATTGTCAGGGGAATCTCTCCGATCTGATCAAGAAACAAAGTTCCACCGTTCGCGGCAGCGACAAATCCTATTTGATGGGTTGATGAACTGTGAGTTGATGAACCATTGGCATGGCTGCGATCCGTCCCGAACAAGGCCGATTCGATGAGGTTTTCGGGAATCGAAGCGCAGTCTACGGTAACAAAAGGGCCGTTTTTTCGCAAACTTTGAGAGTGAATCTCACGTGCAAGAAGTTCCTTACCTGTACCGCTCTCGCCCCGGATCAGTACCGTTGCGTTGGATCGTGCGGCGCGTCCTGCAAGGTGTTTTAGGGTGAGCGCCGCGAGGCTTTCGCCGAGGATTTCACGGAAGGGCTCT
>CAIJIZ010000552.1 GCA_903820735.1 uncultured Pirellula sp. | reverse complement strand
GGTGCTGAGATGGCCGAAGTTGGGTCGGACGAAATTGCCTTCCGCATCGCTGCGAATGACGCTTTCGACGAAGGACTAAAGACCGCCGGGCCCGCGTTGCTAGAACCCGTAATGAAGATGGAGATTTCGACCCCTCCCGATTACCTCGGCGAAATCGTCGGTGACTTGCAACAGCGACGTGGTTTGATCGAACGCACAGAAGCGCGTGGGGCTATTACCAATGTCACGGCTCTCGCACCCTTGAAAGAACTCTTCGGTTATTCCAGTGCGATCCGTTCGCTGAGCCAGGGACGCGCAGGTTGCTCCATGGAGCCAAGCGGCTATCAGATCGCCCCGCAGCAAGATCTCGACTCGTTTGCGATGTAGAAAAGGCCTCGATGATGTTTATCACGCTCGATGGTATCGACGGAGGGGGCAAGTCTACGCAGTTGGCTATGCTTAGCCAATGGCTTGAATCTCAAGGGTTTAACGTCGCGAATTTCCGTGATCCTGGTACAACGCCGCTCGGAAATGCCGTACGTGAGATTCTTCTCCACCGAGAAGATATTCCTTTGGCAAATACCACTGAGATGCTTCTCTATATGGCCGCCCGCGCACAGCTTGTAGCAGAGAATATCAGGCCCTCTATTGAGCAAGGGAATATCGTTCTGTGCGATCGGTTTTTACTGGCCAACGTCGTCTACCAAGGATCAGCTGGAGGCGGTGATGTAGAAGCTTTATGGCAAGTCGGTCGGATTGCAACTGGAGGTTGTATGCCCGACGTTACCATCGTTCTGGATATTGATCCCGCGCAAGCATCCCAGAGGATTCAACGCGGCCAAGATCGATTAGAGAAACGCGGGATTGAGTATTTCCATAGAGTTCGGCAAGGTTTCCTCGACCAGTTACCGCGTTGTGGTGGAGTCACTGGAATTGTTGATGCAGATAGAGCCGTAGATGTAGTGCATAAAGACATTGTCGGTATTGTAGCTCAAGCGATACAAGGTTGAGCTTTACCCTGAAGGGGCTACTCGATGTTCGACCGACGCAGACTACTTCGTGTCATTGGGTACCAAAGTCTAGCAAGTCTCATGCCGCCTTTATTCAACCCATCGATTACGATTTCTGCGGATGCTTCAATGGTGGAAGACGCAGTGGTGGACGATGCAGTGGTTGAAACGAAGATGGATCCGGATCGTTCGAAACGAACTCTATTGCTCTGCGGAGGTGGCAAGCTTCCAGATTCGCTTCTTGACGTCTTTTGTGAAAGAGGAAATGCTTCTCGAGGCCGATTGGTGTTAATACCTACCGCTTCTCCAAGGTCTGACGAAGGCGATTACTCTCCTTGGCTCGATCTATGGGTGAAGAAAGGCTGGAAGGATGTAATGGTAGTGCATGCGAATGACCGTCAGATGGCGATGCAGGACGGGTTTGGGGCAGAGTTGCGTGAAGCTCAAGCTGTGTGGATAGGTGGAGGGGATCAGAGTCGATTGTCACAGCGGTATTGCGGAACAGATTTTCTGCAACGAATGTTGGAGTGGTACAATCGGGGTGGAGTGCTGGGTGGCACAAGTGCTGGAGCGGCTGTGATGTCCGCAAGAATGATCGCAGGAGGGGTCGATGACCCACAGTTTGGAGAGGGGTTCGGCGTGTTGCCGAATGTGATCATCGATCAACATTTTGCGCAGAAGAATCGGATAGCTCGATTGACCAAGGCTGTAGCGCAATCGAACGATGTCATTGGAGTAGGAATTGACGAATGCACCGGATGGTTGCTTGAAGGTACTCGTTCGAAGGTGATCGGGGAGGGCTCCGTTCATGTTATCCATGGTTCTGGATCGATCGTAGTACATCAAGCAGGCGATGCATTCATCCATATTCCGTAAGGGAACATGGATGAATGCCTAAGTTCGACTTAGAAGATACCCACGACAACGCGGTCTATATGACTCGTCGAGCAGGGTTTTATGGGTTGTGGAGTTCCGTCGGCGAGGCCTTGGTAACCCGAACCGTCAGGGAGGTATTGCAGTACACGGCCCATCATCCATACGCGCGCTCTGCGTAAGATCCCACCGCTCAATAAACTGATAGCCCTGAGCAACTGCGGCTGATGAAATCAACTGTCACTCCGCTCCTGCCTCGCTGACGCGTCGGGTTACCATTGCATGGCCAAGGGCCACCTAACGCAGCTTGGCAGCGCGAAGCGTGGTTTTAGTTTAGTTCGGTCTTAGTCCTTTTTTAAAAACCTTGGAACTGTAAGCGAAAGTCTAAAGCGAGAAAGTTCGCTGGTTTGCAGCCCGAGACTTTTGGTATGATAACGGCTGAAGGATGTTTTCTTCAGTGTTTCTGCCAAGCCTCGGGCTTTTGCATTCCATGAACCAATCGACTTACCCAATTTACCAAAGTGCCCTCCGCTGGGTCGTTGTTCCCGCGGTTTGCTTGATACTCATCGCGGCCTTGGCATCTTCCCAATGCGCTTTCGCTCAAAAGACGCTTCGTAAACCGGATCGGGCTAAGCCGCCGAAATTTCAAACGGATGAATTCGCTGGAGTTTTCTTTCCAGATGCCGTTGCACAGTTGCAGGGTCCCGCATCGCTTGGGCCTCAGACGCCCGAAGGAAACGTCAAGAATCCCGCCAATCCAAGCATGTCGGAGGATGGTTCGGATTCAGAAAATGTCGTAGTTGCTGGAAATGATGTTTGGAAACAACTTATCAGTGGTCAAACAATCGAGGATCTGGTCAAAGAGTCAAAATCTCGGGTCGATGGTGTGATCAGCACGCCGGCGAAGTTCGCTGGTGGTGGTTACGCAGAGGCCCGCCGTGAATTCACTTTGCTCGGTACCTTGATGGCGATTATCGCTCAGTACCCAGAAGAAATACGCTGGAAGACTTCGGCGCCCTATGCTCGCAGCGCCTTCGCTCGCCTTGCCGCGAACTGCAAAGTCGGTACACAACAGGTATTCAACGAAGCAAAATTGCGTCAACAAGACCTACAAGATCTGCTCAAGGGGAGCAAGCTCAACGGCAACGCAGAAGAGACAAGTTGGGCCGATACCGCAGACCGTGGACCGACCATGCAGATCCTTGAATGGGCGCTCCGGGAGAATCTCGCTCCCTCGACCAATAACGAAGATAACTTCAGCAATGGACTTGATGAAATCACCAAGTATGCCGAGCTTGTCGCTGCCTATGGACAGGTTTTGCAACTCGAAGGGATGACCGACGCGGATGATGAAACCTACGTTCAGTTTTCGAGATCGATGGTCGACGCGGCCAAAGAAACCCTTAAGGCAGTGAAGAACAAGGACCCGGAGTTAGCGCGTAGCGCTGTTGCAAAAATTGACCAATCCTGCAACAAATGCCACGAGACCTACCGATAAAGCTAGTCATACCCGCTATCCGTTGTCTTTTCGTTTCCTACTTCCTAACCGCCTAGGCCTCGCCATGGGAATTCGATTTAGCTGCCATCTGTGCAATCAACCGTTGCATGTGAAAGATTTCCAAGCTGGAAAGCGAGGGAAGTGCCCGAAGTGCCAAGGCTCTTTCCGCGTGCCTCCATCCGACGCAGAGTTTTCCCTAGCCATCGATGAGTCGGCTTCCGGAATTTCAGCTTCGGTTAATACTCCTGTAGTTTCGAAGCGTGCGTCAGACCCCGAGAATCTAACGGAACCTACAGTTCAATCAAAATCTACAGTTCAGACAAAAACCAGCGTTGCGCCCGGAACCTCAACCGCACAAGCCGCTAAGCGAGCACCGAGCGTGAAGGTCGACAAGGTTACGAAACCCAAAGAATCGGCCGGGAGAGCAAGTTCGCCGAGCGATTCCTCGGGGGGCAAGCCGCCGACTTTGTCGAGCGATGCGGTGGAGTTTCCAGCTAGCTTGTTACCATTCGTTGACGCCCGTTGGTATGTGCGCCCACCAAGCGGCGGGCAATACGGACCTGCCACCACTCAAACGCTTCTGGATTGGATCAAGCAACGCCGAATTACGGCAGATTCACTCGTTTGGCGTGAAGGACTCGAAAACTGGATACTCGCTCGGGATTTGATTCCGGAACCCTTTGGTGGTCAAGTTCCCGCTGCAGGCGCTGTGGCATCCTTGCCCTCTAGTCTCCCGGACCCAAAGACTTCAGCAACCTCCGCTCCACCAACCTCGCAACCATCTCCTTCAGCAATACTGGCTTCTTCAGCAACACTGGCTCCTTCAGCAACACTGGCTCCTTCAGCAGCACTGGCTCCTTCAGCAGCACTGGCTCCTTCAGCAGCACTGGCTCCTCAAGCGACGTCTGTTCCATTACCGACTGCGGTACTAAAAAAAGGGCAGGTTGCAAACAAGAAGAAGCAACAGATGCGTCAGCAGTGGTGGATCCTTGGATTGCTAAGTCTGTTTTCCATTGGGCTGATCGTTGCTCTCATCGTTGTTTTGAATCGCTGAGGGTTTTGAATCGCTGAGGGGGCGTGCCCTGCGCTCGGCAAAGAATTCCTCGGAACCCTATCTCAAACGATCGTTCGCGACTATAAGTGGTCAGCAAACGACTTACAAACTACCACCAACAGGTTCTATCGATGATTATCCGCGAAATACGTGTCTATCAAGTCGACTTGCCACTTTACGAAGTCACCTACAAGTGGAGCGGTGGTAAGTCTGTGACAGTTTTTGATTCGACGGTCGTTGCGATCGAAACCGATGACGGGAAAGTGGGCTGGGGTGAATGCTGCCCACTGGGGCCGGTTTACCTTCCTTCGTACGCATTAGGAGTTCGCGCCGGACTTGCGGAACTCGCGCCACAATTGATCGGTGAGAGCCCGCTGGATATCGACCGATTCAACCGACGCATGGATCAACTTCTCAAAGGTCACCCTTACGTGAAATCGCCCCTCGATGTGGCGTGCTGGGATCTGCTTGGTCAACAAGCCGGACTACCGGTATGCACCCTTTTAGGTGGTCGTTATGGAGATGACTTTCACCTTTATCGAGCTATATCGCAGGAAACGCCGGAACAGATGGCGGCCAATGTTTCGGGTTATCGTGACCAAGGTTATCGACGGTTCCAGCTCAAGGTTGGGGGTGACCCAGATGTTGATATTGAACGTATTCATGCTGTTCGAGCCGCGCTGCAACCAACCGATCGGCTTGTCGCTGACGCGAACACCGGTTGGACACAACACGAAGCTGTTCGCGTATGTCGAGCTGTAAAGAACCTCGATGTCTATATCGAGCAACCTTGCGTTACCTACGAAGAGTGCTTGGCTGTCCGTCGACAAACGGATCACCCTTTTGTACTCGACGAGAACATCGACGGACTTGAAATGCTATTGAGAGCTCGCCGTGATCTAGCGATGGATGTGGTTAACCTGAAGATCAGCAAGTTCGGTGGATTGACGAAAATCCGACAAGCTCGCGATTTGTGCGTTGCGATGGGGATCGCAATGACGCTCGAGGATACTTGGGGCGGGGATATCGTAACGGCTGCTATCTCTCACCTAGCACACAGTACGCCTACCGAACTCCTTTTTACCAGTACGGACTTCAATAGCTACGTTACGGTCAGCATTGCTGAAGGAGCTCCCCAGCGTACCAATGGTCGCTTAGCCGCTCCGACCGCTCCCGGACTTGGTGTTACCCCCCGCCTTGATGTACTCGGTAAGCCCGTGGCGGTCTATTCGTAAGGATCGCGAGCGAAGATGTTTGATGCGATCGTCGTTGGAATCGGCGGAGTGGGATCATCGGCTTGTTACAACCTCGCTAAACAGGGTTTGCAAGTCTTAGGTATTGATCGATATTGCCCACCTCACCCGTACGGTAGCTCCCACGGCGATACGCGAATCATTCGCAAGTCCTATTTTGAACACCCGTCTTATGTCCCGTTGCTCCAAAGGGCTTACACCCTTTGGAGTGAGCTTGAAGATGAAGCTGACAAGCAGCTTTACTTTCCTACTGGGCTCTTGGAGGTTGGGCCAGCTGATGGAGTGGTGATTCAAGGTGTGTTGCGAAGCGCATCGGATCACAATCTGCCTATCGAACGCTTATCGATGCAACAGGCCAAGCGGCAGTTTCCTGGAATCAATGGTGATGAGGATTGGCAAGTTCTGTTTGAAAAGGATGCAGGGTACTTACTCGTCGATCAATGTGTTGAAACTCAGATTGCGTTAGCGACCTATCATGGGGCGACGATCAAGACGAATTGTTCCATGGTGCGATGGAGTGCAGATCGCCATCAAGTCCAGGTCGAAACGCAATCGGAGCGATTTATCGCAAAGAAGCTTATCCTCTGCGCAGGGCCTTGGGCTGACCAAGCTTTACAAGAATTTTGCTTGCCACTGAAAGTCCTTCACAAGCATTTGTATTGGTATCCATGCGTGAATCCTCTTTATCAGCAAGCAAAGGGATTTCCCTGCTTTTTCTTCGAAACCTCGACCGGCTACTACTACGGTTCTCCGGCTTTCGACGAATCTGGATTGAAGGTCGCCCGCCACAGTGGCGGTACTCCGGTCGCGATTCCAGGAGGTACGCAATCCGCGATCCTTGATGGTACGCACCCGCGCGAAGAGGAGGATCAACGACACGTTGAGGACTTCCTCAGGATGTACATGCCCAGCGTGATGCCAAACTCAAATGCGCGGTCACAACCCTCACGTTGGAAAGGTTGTTATTACACCATGACACCCGACGAACACTTCATCGTCGATGCACTTCCTAACCACGAGAATGTGTTTGTGATTGCAGGCCTGTCGGGTCATGGGTTTAAGTTTACGTCGGTCCTCGGCGAGATTGCGGCCCAATTCGTAAACGAAAAAACCACGGGGTTCGATCTGGACTTTCTCAAGATGTCCCGCTTTCAAAAGGCTTCAACACAGTGAAGCTGAATACCTGTTGATTTTGGTTCTTTAGGTAATTTTGTGAGTAGAAAATCTGGATTTCTCGTACTCAGCGAAGCGGTACTCGTACTCGAACCCACCGCAATCGTCATTGCAACGATGAACGATAGATCGTGGCTCATCGAATGCAACGGTTTTCGAGTACGAGTACCATTTCATTGAGTACGAGTGCGAGTACGAAAACTAGCTTCCTAACCTAGGTGATGATTGACCTGCGGCAGGCAACTTCGATCGTTAGCCAGTGCTCTTCGCACCCTCATCCCCCCCGCCCCTTGCTCCCGCCCGCGGGAGAAGGGGAGCCAAGCGTATAAGGCTTAGCGCCTTTGAATATCAATTCGTAGCCACGAGCGGTTCGCGCGGTCAGGCAAGG
>CAIJIZ010000551.1 GCA_903820735.1 uncultured Pirellula sp. | reverse complement strand
GAGAGTCGACCAAAATTTGCTGAATACCCTTGAGGGAAATCAGCCGCAGGTCGGTTTTCTTGGCCAAGTCCCCTTGGGCACCGGCCATGGTTTGCCGGAGTTGTTCAAGGTTCTTTGATTCCTCTTCGGGAGCGAGGGTTCGCAGGACGCCTTCGGCATCGATCAGAACACCACCGACCCCGGAGCCGCCGTTAAAAGCATTGAATTGAGCGTTGACGTTCCCGACGGAAAACGAACACGCAGCCACCACGAGGGCTAAAGATCGTGGCATCCACGATAAGTTCAAGCCCGACAATCGAAAACGCATGATCATACTCCGTTAGAACACGAAAAGTCTTTGCTGTAAGTTTGTGCTACGATGTTAGTCTACGATGTTGGGGACACGGGGGCATTTCCGGACGGAAAACCCGACCAAAAGTCCCAGCCCACAAACCTTAGTGTATTTCAGCCTTTTTGCGATGCAACCAAACCGCCACTCCGCTTACCTAATTATTCGCCAAGGAAATCGGTGGACGGATGTATTCCGGCTGGAGGGGGGGCAAACCCTGGTCATCGGACGGGCGTCCTCAAACGAGATCCCGGTGCCCGATGAGCGGGCAAGTCGACGGCATGCCGAGATCTATTCCGAAGGTGACACATGGTTCCTTCGGGATCTCGGATCCCGCAATGGTACCCTCCTCAACGGGTCCAAGATCGACGCTCCGACCCCACTTTCCGCAGGAAATCAAATAGTTGTCGCTTCATGCCGGATGACGTTTGTATTGTCTTTAACGGATTACGTGCCTCCGACGAACGATCCTGACGGAACTAACGATTCTCCCGCCTCGCAAACCCAATCGGATCTTCCCCCATCGATCACCCACCGTCAGTCCAAAGCAGCGATGCTAGAGGGAGCCGATGCAATCCGCCGAGAGGTTTCCCAGGGGGCCGGTTTTGGCCAGGGAACTCGTGCTGGGCTTGAAGTCCTCAAATTGGCATTCGAACTGGCGAAATTGACTTCGGCGGATCAAGCTTGCGAATTGGCCCTCGATTCCTTGCTAAAAGCCACCCGCTGCGAAGCGGGAGGGATTATCAAGTTTGAGTTTCGCACACAAGACTCCGAATCGGACGCACTGGGTACCAAAGACGCACTGGGTACCAAAGACGCACTGGGTACCAAAGACGCACTGGGTACCAAAGAAGAGGTTGGCACCAAGGAAGAAAGCGGGATGAAATTTGGGCGAACGGTTCGTGGCAACACGAGTGCGAATCGGATAAGCATCGCCGTATTAGCAGCACACGAGGTAACGGGCAAAGCCTATCACCCACCTTCCGATTCAGTCATCCAAAGCATTTTGAAGGATCCATCAGCGATCCTTGCACGCAACGTATTATCCGATCCAAATTTCGTTGGAGGACCCGAATCATCCGGCAGCCATGTTCTGACAACCACCTCCCTAATTGCCGCTCCGCTTCGCCTCGATGATAGCTTGTTTGGAGTGCTGCATTTGTATTCAAGGGTTGGCCGATCGGAGTTAACGCCGGAGGATCTCGAAATCACCTTAGCGGTTGCGGAGGTGTTGTCGGTTTCGCTGAGCAATCTAACTCGGCAGAATTCGTTGGTGTCGAAACTGCAGTCTACCAGCACGCGGCTTGAGGAACTCGAGAAACAGATCGGTCACACGGACTGGATAGGTGCGAGTGCAGCCTTAAAGGCTCTTGGGGAACAAGTCCGGAGAGTGGCGCCGACACAAGCAACGGTTTTGATTCGCGGCGAGAGTGGAACGGGCAAGGAACTCGTCGCAAGGGCGATCCACGATGCGAGCTCTAGAGCGAGCAAACCTTTTGTTGCGATCAACTGTGCGGCCCTCTCCCCAACGTTACTTGAGAGTGAATTGTTCGGACATGAAAAAGGAGCCTTTACCGGAGCGACAGATCGCAAGATTGGAAAATTCGAATTAGCCGATGGTGGGACGATGCTGCTCGATGAACTCGGCGAGATGAGCTTGGAGATCCAAGCGAAGTTCTTACGGGTTTTGGAAGGTCAATCGTTTGAGCGATTGGGGAGCAATAAACCGATTCGATCGAGTGTTCGCGTCTTAGCTGCGACCAATAGAGATTTGGAACAAGCGGTTGAAGAGGGGCGATTTCGATCCGATCTGTATTTTCGATTGCGAGTGATCGAATTGAAAATCCCACCTCTGAGAAATCGCTCAGAAGACATATTGCCCCTTGCCGAACATTTCCTTGGTCGGTTTCGAGCATTTTCTGGGCACGGCCCAACGCAGTTTTCCGATCGGGCAAAGGAAGCGATGTTAGCTTATCAATGGCCGGGTAATGTACGAGAGTTGAAGAATGCCGTAGAACGAGCGCATGTGTTGGCAACAAGCGACGTCGCGGAACCAGAGGACTTGGCACTGTCGCATCTGAAGCTACCCGGTACTAGATTACCTCAAGAGGTAGCAGGTGGGATTGGTGAAAACATCCCTCAAGAAAGAGTCTTTCGCGAGCAGACGCTCGAGGAGATCGAAAGCGAGCACATTCAAGCGACTTTGAAATACACCCAAGGCCAGAAGAATCGTGCAGCGAGTATACTTGGAATCGAGCGATCAACGCTTGATCGCAAATTAAAGAAGTATCAAAGCTAGAAGTATCAGTGCAAGTATCATTGCTAGTATCAGAACGAACCGTATTGCCTTGCGTGGGAATGGTTCGAATGCGACAATGGATGGGCTCATAGATTCAACCTCTGAGCTCAACCCGCAGAGCGATTGCCACAAGATCCGATAGCGAAACACAAACCTTCGAAAAGGCTCGATGCATCAGTTAGATATCATACCTACGTTGGTCGGTGGCTTTACTGCCGCATTATTGTTTGGGTACGCTTGTCTATTGCTTCGGATCTCCCCGATCGTTGGATTCTTGATTGCGGGAATTGTTGTTGGTCCTACGACGCCCGGTTTTCAGGCAGATGGCCAGATCGCGAGCCAATTTGCTGAGGTAGGGGTCGTGCTGTTGCTCTTCGATGTCGGCTTGCATTTTGACCTACAAGAGCTTGGACGCGTGCGACGCGTTGCGATACCCGGAGCGTTGCTGCAATGCTTCGGCTCTTTTCTCGCGACATTTGTACTTGGAATCGCATGCGGATTATCGGTCTCTTCGGCAATTGTTTTTGGGATTGCGATGTCATTTGCCAGTACCGTGGTTGTGACACGGCTTCTCGCGGATGTAAATGAATTGCAGACGCAGAATGGGAACCTTGCGATTGGATGGTTGATCGTCCAAGACGTCCTGGCCGTGCTGGCGTTGGTCTTGCTCCCGTCGCTGGCAGATAGTTCGAATACTTCATGGATCAATTTAATAGGGGTCATCGAGATAGCCGCATTGAAGATTGCGGTGGCCGCGATCGCAATCGTTTTTTTAGGTGGGAAGATCATTCCTAGAATTTTGCATGGGATAGCATCCACACGATCTCGGGAACTCTTCACCCTGACGGTCTTGGTCCTAGTGCTCGGTATTGCCATGCTCTCCGCGCGGGTCTTCGGGGTTTCCATGGCGTTAGGGGCATTTCTTGCAGGGGTAGTGATCGGGCAATCGGACTTCTCGGTTCGTGCGACGACAGAAGCCTTGCCGATGCGCGATGCGTTTGCCGTGTTGTTTTTCGTCTCGGTAGGGATGCTGTTTAATCCTCAAGTCTTTTTCCTCACACCGGGATTGTTTGTCTGGACGTTGTTGATTGCCATGGTGCTCACACCCTTATTGAGCATCGTGCTGATGCTCGGCCTTGGGCTTCCCCTCAAGAGTGCGTTGCGGGTGGGATTTGCTTTTGCTCAGATCGGTGAGTTCTCGTTTATCGTCGCGAATCTTGCGCGTTCGCAGAACATGATCGACGAAGCCTTAGTGCATGTCTTGGTCGCGGTTTCGATTTTTTCGATTGCATTATCGCCGTGGTTACAGAAGCTTGTTGAGCCGGTGGTAAAGTTCGCCGGTTCAAGTTCGCGGTTTCGGGGGTTGTTAGTGATGCGTCATCCTTGGACACTTAGGCCGGCGGTGCATATCGATGGAGTCGATTCGGACGAAATCATCGAGGAGTTTCGTACGGTCGTAGTTGGATATGGCCCGGTAGGTCGAACCGCGGCGCGATTGTTGAAAGAGAACGGGATATCACCAACAATCATCGAGATGAATCCTCGCAGTATTGAATCGATACGGAAGGATGGCCACCGAGTCGTATTAGGGGATGCCAGTCATATTGAGACGCTCAAGCATGCAGGGGTTGAGACTGCATTGAGTTTGATCCTGAGTGCTTCGAGCATCGAACACGCATCGAATGTAATCCGGATGGCCAAGCTCTTGAATCCTCAGATCAAGATCATTGTGCGATCGGCTTATTTAAACGAAAGAACGAATTTGCTGAAGTTCGGAGCGGACCAAGTCTTTGCAGGGGAGGCGGAAGTCGCTTTAGCGATGACCGAGTATATATTGCGGGAGCTTGGCGCGACTGCTGAGCAGATCGACCGCGAGCGCGATCGGCTTAGAACAGACTTCCTTGAATCCCATCGATAGCGATGCCCAACTCGCGGTGCGTTCCTTACGTGGTGTGGGTCCTATCGTGGTGTGGGTCTCCTGGCCCGCAGTCCGCGCAATGGTGTTGCGGTCCTCCTGGGCCGTAGTCCGCGCAATGGTGTTGCGGTCCTCCTGGCCCGCAGTCCGCGCAATGGTGGTGCGGTCCTCCTGGGCCGTAGTCCGCGCAAGTTTCCAAGCACCTTAACCTATCGCAACACCACGCCTCGCTGCGCTCGTGTTTGCGGTCCTATCGTGGTGTGGGTCTCCCGGCCCGCAGTCCGCGCAATGGTGGTGCGGTCCTCCTGGGCCGTAGTCCGCGCAATGGTGGTGTGGG
>CAIJIZ010000550.1 GCA_903820735.1 uncultured Pirellula sp. | reverse complement strand
CGTGTATCGCTTAGAGGCAGATGGTTCGCAACATGTATCCGATGCGATTCGTGGAAGCCGGTTGACCTTCGACCATCAACGAGGTGGGTACTGGAATACTACCCAAGGGATTGGGCCGGCTTAGCCACGTAATCGCAGACGTTTATCCATGTCCCAGTAGCCGGCGTAGCCATTCAAGCAAAACCGGTCAGCATCCCCTAACGGTTCGTAGCGGATTCCGGTAGGTTCCCAACTTTCACCTCAGGGGCGGTTTTCGAAACTGGGGCTTTAGATACGGCGGATTGGTTCGACGGGACGCTTGTTCCGACGAATCCTACTCCTAGGGCGATGAGAATCGCGAGCATCAGAGCATATTCAACAGGACCCGGGCCGTCTTCGCTTTTGAAAATTCGATCGAGCATTGTTGGTCAACTCCGAGGTAGTTGGGGTCGAGAAAGTTGGAGGCGAAAATGTACGGATATGGGCGACGCGTCTTGGGGCCGAAACCCAACGGGTTGCATGCTCTAAACGGCATGCAGAGGCATCCGAATGGACGCTACGACGCTTGTTCCATTGCTCATCGGCAACTGTGGGGGGGAAAGATGTTGGGATTTTCAATAGTCCACCTATTGCAAATATCCCGAATATTCAGCCTTGTTCGGTTCGCAAATTTCACCTTGTTGACGGAGTAGGGGGATTCGTGAACAATGGCGGTAAGTTGATCATTCAGAGTAATATCGGCAACCAGGATTTGTTTTATTTATGTCAGATATCCGAACTCAAGACCCTGCGGTTTGGGGAGCGATTGAATCCGAGGCGAAGCGACAGCGAGAGGGTCTCGAGATGATCGCGAGCGAGAACTACACAAGTTTTCCGGTGATGCAAGCGGTCGGAAGTGTATTGACGAACAAGTATGCCGAGGGGTATCCGGGGCGTCGGTACTATGGTGGTTGCGAGCATGTAGACGTCGTAGAGACGATTGCGATCGAACGCGCCAAGGAGTTGTTTGGAGCGGAGCATGCGAATGTTCAGCCCCACTCTGGGTCTCAAGCGAACATGGCGGTGTATTTGTCCCAGTTGCAACCCGGCGATGTAGTTTTGGGGTTGGACTTAGCCCAAGGCGGGCACTTGACCCATGGGATGAATTTGAACATCAGTGGCAAGCTGTACAAGTTTCATTCTTACGGAGTGGATGCGAAGAATCATCGGATCGATTTTGACCAAGTCGCAGCGTTGGCGAAGGAGCACAAGCCGAAGTTGATCGTTGCTGGTGCTAGCGCATACCCGAGAGAGATACCCCATGCAAAGTTCGGTGAGATAGCTCGAGAGTTTGGGGCCAAGTTGATGGTGGATATGGCGCACTATGCCGGTTTGGTCGCAGCAGGGGTTCATAACTCGCCGGTTCCGCATGCGGACTTTGTCACAACGACCACGCACAAAACCTTGAGAGGTCCTCGCAGTGGTTTGATTTTGTGCAAGTCCGAGTATGCGAAGGGAATCAACAGCGCCGTGTTCCCCGGGATACAGGGTGGTCCGTTGATGCATGTGGTTGCGGGCAAGGCAGTCTGTTTTGGGGAAGCGATGCGACCCGAGTTCAAGGATTACGGCAAGCGAGTGATCGCCAACAGTCAGACGTTAGCAGAAGTTCTTCTCTCGCATGGCTTGCGATTGATCAGTGGAGGAACCGACAATCACTTGGTCTTGGTTGACGTTACTGTGTTTGGGATCGGTGGAAAGATAGCCGAGAAGACATTGGATCGATGCGGCATCACGGTCAACATGAACATGATTCCATTCGATACCCGAAAACCGATGGATCCGAGTGGAATTCGGATCGGTAGTCCGGCGTTGACCACTCGCGGAATGGGTACCGAGGAGTTCCGAAAAATTGGTCATTGGATTGTCTCGGCTTTGAAGTCGCATGACAACGAGGATGCATTGTCGCGAGTACATGCGCAGGTGCAGGAGTTCGCCACTGGCTTTCCGGTCCCTGCTGGTTCGAGTGCCACTGGGGCGTAACGCGGTCGATCGAACGCAATGTCGGTTCCCTGATTGCTGAGTTTGAGAGTTAAAACGAATGAGCACCCCTCGAATCCTGATTGCCGATGATAACAGTGCGAACCGCGAGTTGCTCGAAGCGCTTTTAGCGAAGATCGACTGCGACTTGGAGAATGCCGTCGACGGCCAAGATACGCTTGCGAAGGTCAAGACCTTCAAGCCGGACTTGATCTTGCTCGACGTGATGATGCCCAAGCTCAATGGATTCGAGGTGTGTCGCGCGTTGAAGGGCGATCCTGAAACATCCTCGATCATGATTTTGATGGTCACGGCCCTGAGCGAGCTTGGAGATATCGAGCGAGCGGTAGAAGCGGGCACCGATGATTTCTTATCCAAGCCAGTTAATTCGCTTGAGTTGCAGAAGCGGGTTCGGAATATGTTGAAGCTCAAGGGCACGGTCGATGAGCTTGAACGCCTTCGTGCCTACATTCGGGAGATGGAAGAGCGGGGATAAGAATGCTCATCGAAGCCGACGCGTTG
>CAIJIZ010000549.1 GCA_903820735.1 uncultured Pirellula sp. | reverse complement strand
CCGCCCCGACGGCCGCTCCGGCAGGTAGCTACAACCCTTACGCACCGACGTTTCGGCCAAGTACCGCACCGAATTCGAGTTTCAATCAGGTTTACAATTCGTGGATGGATTGGCTTTCTGGGGCTCCCTCGCCAACGGCCTATGGCGCTCCGGCCCCTTACGGCGCACCGACTTCTTATGGTGCACCACCAACGTACGGCGCGCCGTCGACATATAGCGCACCGCCGACCTTTAGTGCCCCACCGAGTACTTTCTCCGCTCCCGGTTACCCGGCCCCTTCCTACCCAGCACCCTCTTATCCGGCCCCCTCTTATCCAGCGCCGTCGTATCCCGGGCAAGCGTATCCGAGTCCAACGTATTCAAACCCGGCTTATCCTAACCCAGCGTATACAAACCCTGGGTATCCGGGGGCGAACCCGTATGGGTATCCTCAAGGCCCATATCCGAATTCATGGAATTCGTGGTGGTACAATACGTCGACTGCGGTGCAGACTCAGACGGAACAGACGATGCGATTTTGCCAAGGGGTGCGATTTCGCTATACCTATGTGCCTGGGAACACTGACTTCGGAGGTGTCTCCGGCAATCAAATCGAAAGTCATGACTTCGAGACTTCGATGGTTTTTGCAATCCCGAAGTTTCTCGGTTGTTCGCAGCCTTGGTATTTCATGCCGACGTATGTGCAGCATCTCTGGAGCGGGCCAGCGGTTCCTGGAAGCGATCTACCTGGATCCGCATTCAGTGCGTTTCTTGACAGCACCTGGGAAACCGATCCGCTTCAGACCTTTGGTGCGGAGCTAGGTTGGCGGGTCGGGGTGCACTCGGCTTTTGATGCAATTAGCACCGAGAGCATTCGACTACAAGGAAAAGCGCTGGGTAAACTTCGGATGACCCCCAATTCCACATTGCGAGCAGGGGTCTATTACATCGACCGCAACAAAATCAAATTGCTCCCGGCCGGTGGGATTCTATGGATGCCCAATCAGGATACCCGTTGGGATTTGTTTTTCCCCGAGCCCAAACTATCGCACTATCTGACGACCTGTGGAAACAAAGATGTGTGGTGGTACCTGACCGGTTACTACGGCGGCGGGGCATGGACGATCAAGCAGGTCGATGACGATACCACAGATGAGATCGATATCAACGACATTCGAGCTTTGGTCGGGTTTGAAACCGGTCGCAACGATCTGCTTCGCCAAGGTTTCCGCACCTGCTTCATGGAATTCGGCTACGTATTCAATCGCGAGCTTATCTACCGAAATCGTTCTTCGGCGAATCTTGAACCAGAAGACAGTCTGATTTTCCGAGCCGGATTCGGTTACTGATCTGAGCGTGTGACTGATTTAGTGACTGATTTGGTGACTGAGCTAATTCGTTAGTCGCCGAGCTAATTCAAGAGCGAGGATACCACCTACAAGCCAACTGGGCCGATTCGAACTGGGCCGATTCGAGGAATGGACGAGGAATTGACGAGGAATGCACTGAGTGGGAATTTGGTGTGCAGAACACAGGGACGACTCGAAAACAGTTGCTATACTAATGGTACCTTGGAACATGCCGTTGATTGACGCGTGTGGTTCCAAAGTGTTTAGGCCCGGGTTTCGCGGCCGCCTAATCCCTCCTCCAACGGCACTGCGATTCCGTCGTGGTTGATGTTGGTTCACCCCCCCTACCCCATCGATGCAACTATGGCGATTGTCGCTTCGTCTCGCCCGTTACGCTTCTTGGATCTATTACCCTTGAGATCGCTTTTGGTCTGCTCCTTGTTCGCCTTCGTTACTGCCAATGGGCAAAGCGACGTAGCAGCACCTGCAGCTTCGCAGGAACATGAGTTCTTTGAGAAGCAAGTTCGGCCGATCCTTGCAGAGCACTGTTGGAAGTGTCACAGCGGAGAGGCTGGAGAGTCGAAGGGGAGTCTGCGACTTGATCATTCGACATTCATTCTCCAAGGAGGCGATTCCGGTCCGGCGTTGGTCGCAGGGGATCCTGCCGGTAGCTTGCTTTTCCAATCGGTCAATTACGACGGGTATGAAATGCCCCCTGATGGGAAGATTGCTCAGGAGAAGATCGATGTCTTGAAGAAATGGATTGCCACCGGGGCTTATTGGCCGGAGGAACCATTACCAGAGAGTAAGGAGCCGCAGGAGGCATTTGATCTCGAAGCACGGCGCGAATCTTTTTGGGTGTGGCAACCGCGGTCCAAGCTCAAAACTCCGATGACGATTGCTAACGCTTCCAACGGTACGGTTTCAACTGGTACGGTTTCAGAAGGTTCTGCGGTATCTTCTGCGGCATCATCTGCGGCATCTACAGAAGGCTGGTTATCGACATCGATCGATCCGTTTGTGTTGCAGCGTCTGCGTGAGGCTGGATTAGAACCGAATCCGCAAGCAGACCGAGCGACGTTGGTTCGTCGTGCTTATTTGGATTTGATCGGTTTGCCTCCATCCCCTGAGGAGCTTCGCTTTTACGTTGAGTCGCAAAATCCGGATTGGTATCCCGAGCTGATCGATTCGCTCCTAGCGAACCCGCAATTCGGTGCTCGCTGGGCAAGGCACTGGTTGGATCTGGTTCGCTTTGCGCAATCGCGCGGTCACGAGTTCGATGAAGACATTCCATCGGCGGAGCCTTACCGCGATTACGTGATTCGAGCTTGGAATGCCGATGTTCCTTTCGATCAGTTCCTTCGAGAGCACCTTGCCGGAGATTTGATTGAGTCCCCACGGACTGAGCCGGCACTGGGTTGGAACGAGTCAGTTATCGGAACTGGGTTTTGGCATTTCGGTGAGTGGGTTCACTCACCGGTCGATGCTCGCAAAGACGAGACGGATCGACTCGACAATATGGTCGATGTTTTCAGCAAGACGTTTTTGGGGATGACGGTCGCATGTGCACGCTGTCACGATCACAAATTCGATGCTATCAGCCAAGAGGATTACTATGCGATCTACGGATACTTGCGTTCTAGCGACTATCGGCTTGTGCGTTTCGAGACCGATTTGCAGCACAGGGGCATAGCCAAAGAGCGTTCGCAGACCCATTCGCAACTCGAGTCGAAAGCGCTCGGAGCAATCAAGCAGATTTTGGAGCAGACAAGCAAGATAGAAGTTGGGTCGCAGACGCCCCAGGCGAATTTTGTGATGGAAGTTGCTGGCAAAATCAACCAAGTGCGAGGGCTAGCTTCTACGCTCGCAGCACCGCAAGATCCGCACGTGATTTGGGATGCACGCGATGCAGACCAAACGCTTTGGCAATCCGACAGCGTGATCTACGGGGCAGGACCGAACATGGTTGGCTCATTGAGCTTGTCTCAGTCTCCTACCGGGCCAGCATGGATGCTTCATCGTGCTACCGAAGCCGCAAGGGATTTGTACTGGAATCCCATGACGCAGACTTCGCACGGCGTGAACCGCCTGAATAGGAACTCCCAAGTTCAGGAGGCGGGCAAGTTGTTGCCAACGAAGAAATTCACTTTGAATTCAGGGAAGGTGTCGTATTTAGTTCGCGGGGCATTCCGCGCGTTTGCAAGTATCGATTCGCATCGCTTGATCGCTGGTCCGTTACACGGTGAGGTTCTCTTCGAAAATGGAGGCCCTGATAATGAGTACCGCTGGGTGACTCATTCGCTTGATCGGTACAAAGGTAAAACGGTTCACATCGAGCTATCCCCATTGCAGGACAAGCCTTTTGGATTGGTTCAAGTGATCGATGGGGTTCCACCGGCTGTTGCGGCGAGTGCAGCACCGGATGTTACTTCAAGCGTTACCATGTGGAATGAAGTCCGCGATTTGGCTTTGAAACTAGTCAACGATTCACCCAACGATTCACCCAATGGACAGCCCAATGGACAGCCCAATGGACAATTGAGTGTTGCGGATCAATGGGCTGCCGCTCAGTGGACAAGCAGTGTGCTTGAATCAAAGGATATCGTTTTTCCAAACACGCTTCCTCCTGATATTTCGCAGCGAGCAGCGGAAGCCTATGCAGAGCTTTCGACGTCCGCGGTGGCATGTCGCGATCAAGACCAACAATTCGCCGCGCGGACGACTTGGCATTCCCAACTTGCACTCGCTATGCGCGATGGCAGTGGGATCAACGATGCATTGTTGATTCGCGGGAACCATTTGCGACCCGGCGCAGAAGTCCCCCGCAGAAATCTTGAAGCCCTCGGAGGTAAGCAGCGACCTTATCTTGGAAGCGGCTCGGGGAGATTGGCCCTCGCTGAGGAGTTGATCGCAAGCGATAACCCTTTGGTGGCCCGAGTGATCGCCAATCGCCTTTGGCACCATTTGCTCGGACGTGGAATTGTTGCGACGACCGACGATTTCGGTGTTTTGGGAATGCGGCCGACTCATCCCGAGTTGCTAGATTACTTGGCTAGCTCGTTGATCGATCAAGGGTGGTCTCTCAAAGGGTTGATTCGCGAAATCTGCTTGTCGAATACTTATCGTCAAGATGCGCGTCCGAGTGCGAAGGCGACTGAAGTCGACCCAGAGAATCACTTGCTCTCTCATGTGCGAATCAGGCGATTAGAAGCCGAGGCACTACGCGATACTCTTATGTCGATCGCCGATGAGCTCGATTTACGAGGTACGACTCCCGAGGCTCCTTGCGTCCCGGTGCATTTGACCGAGTTTCTTGATGGTCGCGGGCGTCCCGGTCGCAACGGCCCGTTAGATGGCGGTGGCAAACGAAGTATTTATCTGGAAGTGCGACGGAACTTCCTCAATCCGATGATGGTCACCTTTGACACCCCGAGTCCGTTTAGCAGCATGGGGCGTCGCAACGTATCGAATGTTCCAGCACAGTCGTTGATCTTGCTCAATGATCCTTTTGTTCATCAGTTGGCCGATCGATGGGCTGATCGAGTACTTCAAGTCAGCGAGAACGACTCCGAGCGAATTCGCTGGATGTGGGTCAAAGCTTTTTCGCGAGAGCCCACGCCGGCTGAAATCGAGATCACCGAACGCTTCGTCCAATCAGCCGATTTTGCGAATCGCAAGGACGCTTACCGATCTCTCGCGCACATGGTGATGAACAATAAAGAAGCCATCTATCGCTTTTAGGAACTGACCATAGTTATGCAACCGCACAATCATCCATCCGCCGAGCT
>CAIJIZ010000548.1 GCA_903820735.1 uncultured Pirellula sp. | reverse complement strand
GCAGAACGGTGGGAACCCATCGACTGCAATGACCTTGACCGACCGTTAAGCCCTTCCGATAATCCGGCGTCCTCCCTTCGGATTGTCGTTTGAATGTTTCTAAACTACATACTGATTCACTGTTTCGCTTGCTTTTGATCTTCTGGCGTTCAACCGCCCAAAAGCTCGCTTTCTTTACCAGCACTGAGATCTACTCAATGAAAATTCACGAATATCAAGCGAAGTCGCTGTTTCGAGCCTTTCAAGTTCCCATTCTAGAAGGAATCGTTGCTCGAACTCCCGAAGAAGCAAAAGCAGCCTTTGACAAGCTCGGCGGGTCCTTGGCAGTAATTAAAGCCCAAGTTCATGCTGGCGGCCGTGGAAAAGGGACTTTCCAAGAAGTCCCGACACAACGGGGCGTTCAATTGATCAAAAGCGGCGAAGAAGCTGCACAAGCAGCGAAAAACATGATTGGCAACCGATTGGTTACCATCCAAACCGGAGCAGCCGGTTCGATTGTCAACCAAGTCTTTATCGAGCAAGGCTGCAAAATCGCTCGCGAACTCTACGCGGCGGTCGTCCTCGATCGCGCTGAGAAACTTCCACTGCTGATGGTTAGCAGTGAAGGTGGCGTCGAGATTGAAAAGGTCGCTGAAGAATCCCCAGAGAAAATTCTCCGCGAACACTTCGATCCAGCACACGGCTTGATGCCTTTCCAAGTTCGCAAGCTTTGCAAGAAGCTCGGCATCAGCGGTAATGCAGCGAAAAGTGCAGATCTATTCTTCCGAAAGCTGTGCGATGTTTTCGTGAAACTCGATTGCTCCATGGCGGAAATCAACCCGCTGGTTATCACCGAAGATGAAAAGATGATCGCTCTCGATGCGAAAATCACCTTCGACGATAACGCGATGTATCGCCATGCGGACTTGAAGGAATTGCGCGATGTCAACGAAGAAGAGCCCGCCGAATTGCGAGCAGCAAACAGTGGACTGAGCTTCGTGAAACTCGATGGCAACATCGGATGCCTCGTCAACGGTGCCGGGCTTGCCATGGCAACCATGGACATCATCAAGTACCACGGCGGCGCACCGGCGAACTTCCTAGATGTCGGCGGTGGTGCAAACACCCAACAAGTCACCGAAGCGTTCCGAATCATCCTCTCGGATCCACACGTGAAGGCGATCCTCGTAAACATCTTCGGTGGAATCGCGCGTTGCACGACGATCGCTCAAGCGATCATCGATGCTTCCAAGGAAGTCGGTTTCCAAGTTCCCCTCGTCGTTCGTCTTGAAGGTACCGAAGTCGAAGAAGGAAAGAAGATGCTCCGCGAAAGCGGTTTGGCGATTATCTCCGCTGACTATCTTACCGATGCCGCGAAAAAAGTTGTCGCATCCGTCGCTAAGTAATTACCCAATCACCCAAAGCTTCCACTCAAATCAACTAACAGCAATTCAACAGAACCAATCATGAGTATTCTCGTCAATAAAAACACCCGGGTGATCTGCCAAGGTATCACCGGGAAAGCCGGTGCCTTTCACACGAAGGGTTGCAAAGAGTACGGTACCAAAATGGTCGGCGGCGTTACCCCCGGCAAGTCTGGTGAGACCGTCGAAGGCCTCCCTGTCTTCGATACCGTCGAAGAAGCCGTCAAGCAGACTGGCGCCAACGCTACGATGATCTTCGTCCCACCTCCATTCACCGCTGATGCGATCCTAGAAGCGGTCGATGCAGGTATCGAAGTCATTTGCGCGATCACCGAAGGGGTACCCGTCTTGGACATGGTACACGTTTACGATCGCGTAAAGCGAAGCAAATCCGTTCTGATCGGACCGAACTGCCCAGGTGTAATCACACCGGGTGAATGCAAGATCGGTATCATGCCAGGATACATTCACCAACCAGGCAAAGTCGGCATCATGTCCCGCAGCGGTACATTGACCTACGAAGCTGTTTGGCAAACGTCGAACTTGAAACTCGGTCAATCAAGCTGTATCGGTCTCGGTGGCGACCCCATCGTCGGTACATCGTATATCGATATCTTCGAACGATTCGAAAAAGACCCTCAAACCGAAGTCATCTTGATGATCGGTGAGATCGGTGGGGATGCAGAAGAAAAGGCCGCTGAGTACGTTAAAAATCACGTAACGAAACCAGTTGCTGCGTTCATCGCTGGTCGCACCGCTCCTCCAGGGAAGCGAATGGGGCACGCAGGGGCGATCATCACCGGTGGTAAAGGTACGGCAGCAGAAAAGGTTGCTGCACTCGAAGCTGCCGGTATCGTTGTCGCTCCGTCTCCCGCTGAAATGGGAGCCGCTGTTGCCGAAGCCCTTCGACGCAAGAAGTAATTCACGCCGGGTATAAGCCGGGTATAACTTGATGCACTCAAGCGGCCGCCTCTCAACAAGGTGGCCGCTTTTCTTTGCTACAAGGGTAACGTTTGCTTATTTGGGCTCAGCTTCTACTCCCGGCTCAATTCGCCGATCCGTTCCTTGGCTTGCTGCGTCAGTTCGTGTTCAGCATGATTCTCTAGCAAGAACTCATAAAACTTCTTCGCGGCTTCGATCCCCTTCTTGCGACGCTCTCCTGTCAACTCCCCGATCAAG
>CAIJIZ010000547.1 GCA_903820735.1 uncultured Pirellula sp. | reverse complement strand
TATCCAAAGCACAGGCTTCGATGTGTTGAAATAGGCTCACAACTAATTTGAAATAGCCATTGTGGCCGAGAAATTCATGTTGCAAACAACCATCGATTGGGATGAGAATCGAATGAGCATCTCCGAGCCGAAGGTCGAGCATCACGAAGGTCGTGGCATTCGCAGTTGCCCGATCTTCCCCGAGCTGCGACCGATCCTCGACGAAGCGTTCGAGATCTTTGGCGATAAGAGCGAGTATGTGGTCGCCGCTCCACAGTACCGTGCGGCCGCCAACACCGCGATGGGTTGGAAGAACTCGAACCTACGGACCGAAATGACGCGACTCTTGCGCCGCGCCGGAGTTTTGGGTTGGCCACGATTGTTTCATTCGATGCGGGCTAGCCGGCAAACGGAATTGCAGCGAGAGTTCCCGCTGCACGTGGTTTGCTCTTGGCTTGGTAACTCACCACGGATCGCTCAGCAGAGCTACCTGCTGGTCACCGAAGATGATTTTGCTAAGGCGGCAGGTGTGCAAAAGGTGATGGTGGAGGGGTGATGCAATTTGTGGTGTGGGGAGGGTGGCCGGGCAATGGGCAGGCTTACCCGATTTGCGTCATTTTGGCATGAAGCGTTACAGTTTGAAGCGTTACAGTGTGAAGCGTGTTCTCTTCTGCGTTGAGCAGGTAGTCTTCTGTGAAATTGGGTAGAGTCAACCAACGGCGATTCCCAGCGGCTACTGCTTCGGACGTCACGTTGCCACCGTACCAGTGTACGAGAATCCCAATCCAGTCGGCATGGTGCCCCGTCAACACTGCCGACACGAATTGAATCCAACGATCCAATTCTGGGTGTGGTCCAGAAAGGCGAACTGCGGCTTCATGGTGTTTTTTTGCCGCGCCTGCCTTTGTCTGCTCAACCCATCGGCCAATCTTAATTTCAGACCAACCTTTTTTCCGGAGTTTCCTGACGTCGCGTGAGAAGTCGGGATCGAGTGGCGGAAGTGTTCCATCAGTTCGAATGCACGCCCCGATTTCAGTGCCGCAATCACACATTCCTCGTGTTGTCAAAAAGTATCGCTCGCCATCGCGCAGTTGCTTCATTACGCCGGGATTGTCGAGCAACTCACATTTCAGCAGCGACGCCTTAGCAAGTCGCCGCACTTCCGATTCATCGCCGTTCGGCGCCATCGTCGCGGTGATATAGTGGCACATGATTTAATGACGTAACGCGACCGATCACCCAGCGGCGGGGGAAGTAGTGTCCACCCCAGAAGCGGCCGATCCGCCGCTTGGGTGCATCGGTTTGTTCGGACTTTTCCTCCGATCTTTCAAGCGGTCCCCAACGAGTTTCTCTCGCGAACGCAAATCCGCAAAGATTCGAGCGACGTCATAGTCAAACGCAGCTGCCAGTCGGTCCTTCGTGTCTCGAACTTGCTGGACGATCGGATCATTCTTCATCACTCGGTTCCTCGAAAAGCTCTTCTGGCGTGCATATCGTGGGCATCTCAAACCCGGCCAAACGACACAAGTTAGCAACACGTTTTGCAATCTGGGCATTTGCCAAATGCTTGCAGTTCCACGTCAACAAGTATTGTACACCGTGGACTGTTGCCACGGCAATGTGTGCCGCATCGCGAATAGCTTTCGGAGGAAGAATCCCCGATTTCATTATGGATTCGGTTAGTTGCTCCGCATCGACAGTCACGGCCAAAGAATTCAGGGAATCCGCTACGAAAAGCCGTTTCCTCACTTCGGACGGATCGCCAGCGGAAATTTCGTCGATCACGACCTGAGAGATAAAGCATTCGAAGGCTGTTCGGCGATACGCCCACCAATCCAAAGTGGTTTTCTGGTGGCCAGCGATCACTACATCTTTTGCAGGTAACGCAACAAGGTAGCTAAGAATGGTAGTCTCGATGTAAACGCTTTCCATTTATGTTTCGTCACACTTCCTTGTCCGAACGACCCCGATGACCGAGCGGGGGCAAGTAAATTTTGCATCAAGAAGCGGCCGATCCACCGCTTCGGTCCATCGGATTGTTCGGACCGGTTTTCTTCGGAGTCGAACAAGAGAGCAAGTTGTAGAGTCGAGTTGGAATGCCAATAAAAAGGGCATATACAGTCGCCTCT
>CAIJIZ010000546.1 GCA_903820735.1 uncultured Pirellula sp. | reverse complement strand
CACGATGCCGTTCTCGATCGTGATGTTGCTCTTCTGCTGGCGATGCCTAATTGGAGATCCTCTCCGGTCCTGCGAAATCGACTTGTAGAATCCGCACGCGTCGTCGCGAAACTCTTTCACCCCAACGTCGCTTCAATCCTCGGTACCCTCGACATCCAAAGCCAATTCCTGATCCTTCGGCAATGGATCCCCGGCGTGAACCTTCAAGATGCATTGCTCGATGGCGGACCTTTAACCCTCCACCAATCCCTGCAGACCGCTTTCGGCATTTGCGCTGGACTTCAAGCCCTCCACAGCGAGAATGTGCTACACGGGGATCTCAAGCCCGCCAATATCATCTTACGCCAAGACTCGAAACAACCAGTCATCACCGATTTCGGCACCAGCCTCTGGCTTGGCGATCCCCAAAATCCTGATTGGAAAGGGGGAACACTAGGTTACATCGCCCCCGAAATTCTTCGTGGTCAACCCGCGACGAAATCCGCTGACCTCTTCAGCCTCGGTGTGGTGCTTCATCAACTGCAACACCCAAACTCCCTCCCTCAAATTGTTACCAGCGCCGCGTCACCTTCCCCGCAAAGACAGTTCGACTCTTTAATTGAATCCCTGACAAGCGACTCCCCCGAGAGACGCCCAAATTCGATCGAAGAAGTCCTCGCGCAGCTGCAATCGATCGCCAACGAACACGCTGCTAAGGGCCAGACCGCAAGCGGTGCTGCTGCTTTAGATCCCATTGCATCCACCACCCCAGAGGCACTATCACGACGAACTTGGTTACTTAACGCTCTGGAACTCCCTTTACTGGCCGGTACCTCCACAAGCCTCGCATTCCTGGCGACCCGTTCGTTATTCAACGAACAAACAATCCCATCCCCTTACGTTCCAGGAATCGAAACGAAACATAAGCTCAGTTTCCTTTGGCAAGCGAACGCAGAGGGATCAGGGGCCACTGGCAGCGAACAAGCCGAAACCCAGACGCATCGAATTCCCCCTTTTGAACCCAATGACTTGGAATCTTATGGCGTTGCACCAACGATCACCGACCGCTGGGTCCATCTTGAGTCCAGTTGGAAGGATTTGCCATCCTTCGAAGTCAAAGCGAACTTGGTAATGGTAGTCGTCCGCTACGATGCCCCCCCACGAAGTGCGAAGATCCAAATCGCATATCGCTACGCGAAGGATACTCGCTGGACCAACATACTCAAAACAACCAACACATTCGGCGGTCCGTACTTCAAGCATTATCACTTATCCTTGGCAAACAATTCCTACCGTCCGAATCAATCACTTCAGTTTCGCGTTTCAATGTTTCAACAATCGCTAGGTAACCGAGTTGTCGGTAAACCCAGTGACAACGATTCACGCACTGGGCCAATTCCACTATGCGTCAATTTGCGTCAGAAGGATACGGACGATGAGCTAGTCCGACTGCTCCTTTGGGATCGTTTGATGTACAAACCCGACCGAAGCGACAAAGTCGAGGTATAACCAACCATGCAACGATCAGTGCTACGATTACTCACGCTTGCGGTCGGCGCCATAGTTGGCACTTGGTTGGCTTGGCCCAAGGTGACGCTGAGCGATCTTTACTTTGCGACTCCGCCCGAGGAGCCGGCGGCACTGACGCTGACCGAAAATCTGTTTGCGGAATCCACACCGTTTATTGAATCGACCAGTAAGCTTCAGCGAGTCAGTGAGAGGGATGGGGAGACCGAAGCGGTTTCGACGAAGTTCTATTGTCCGAAAGAAGCCCTTGAGTGGGGAGAGTTGATCGTACGATGGGAGTGGCAAGCGGATTGGAAACCCCGTTTAGGGATTCTCGATCCGAACGTTGCGATTATCACAGCGTTTGATCCGGCGACTCAAGCGGAGCTTTACGTCGCATCGGAAGTGACGGGAGATCGCTGGGTTCAATTGTGTCAGTTAGAGAAGAAGCTTGAGCGCACGGAGTTGAACCGAGCGATCGATGTCACTGAGTGGGTACAGCGGGGGAATTATTTGCGAGTGAAATATCGGTTGAAGGCCGAGAAGTTCATGACCCATCCTACGCCGGACGATCCCATAGGATTTGCCGGAGCGCAATGCTTGCGTCAACTCAGGGCCAAGCCGCATGCGACGCGATTGCAGCTTTGGAAGTAAGTTACTAGTTGTTGGTGGTTGGTCCTTAGTGGTTGGTCTTATCGTAGCGTGGGTCCTATCGTGGTGTGGGTCCTATCGTGGAGCGGTTCTCCTGGGCCGCTGTCCGCGCAAGTTTCCAAGCACCTTAACTATCGCAACACGACGCCTCGCTGCGCTCGTAATTGCGGCCTGCTCGTGGTGTGGGTCTCCCGGCCCGCAGTCCGCGCAAGTTTCCAAGCACCGTAACCTATCGCAACTTGACGCCTCGCTGCGCTCGTGTTTGCGGCCCGGGAGGACCGCACCACGTTCTGGACCCCACCACGTTTTAGAAGCCCCAAGTTTTCCGTTGACAATTGACAAAGTATGGATTTGAATACTCTCACTCTCTAAGCTTAACATCCGGTTGCCTGGACACGTCTTCGAATTGATCTAATTTCTCTCACACATGACTCAACTGCCGTTCAAAGACGTCGTGATCGTTGGCGGGGGCATCGTGGGAGCTTTCTCGGCCTACTTTCTTTCGCGGTTAGGCTTCTCGTGCACCATACTCGACCCGGATT
>CAIJIZ010000545.1 GCA_903820735.1 uncultured Pirellula sp. | reverse complement strand
GCCTCCTGCGAAGCCAATGCGGAAATCTACCAACGCGTCGCCGTCGATATCGGTTTGTGATTTTGATGAAAACGAAAGGTAACAAATGAGGATGGAAGGAAACTGATCCCAACCATGCGAACGAGCGCTGAGCTCACCAGCAGGACCAGTACCCATCCCACTTGGAGCACCTATGAGAAACTTGGATTGCGACAATTTTTTAGGAATGCCATTGCCAGACGCGATTCACGAAGCTTCGTGCGGTCAAAGGGTTCGAGGGTGATACCAACCATTTCGCTAATTGTGCCCGGCGATGAAGGTTTTCATTGTTGCTGCTGGGAAGTTCACCACCTCCTGGGAAAAAGGAAGGAATGGAAGGTGGGATCAGTCCTCGTGGTTTGGATAGTTCGCCGCGTCCTAGTAGACGGATCGTCGTCGGATTCGATGCGTGCCGTAGGATTCTAAAGTGATTTCGTTCGCCCTTGCCCCAACTCTTTTTATTGGTGTTGCGATCCCAAGTTTCGCTAGCAGCAAAAATTGCTTCGAGTCCAAAATAATCGCGTTGGCTGATCGGGTCGTACTTGTGGTTGTGGCAATTGGCACAGCCGACTGTTAATCCCAACATCGCTTCCCCAAAGGTAGTGACTTGGTCTGTGCGTCTTACATATTCAAGCATCTCCGGGTACTGATCGAGAGCATTGGGCCATGGTCCAAGAGTCCATACAGCGATGGCATCCGACATCGTCTCGTTGTCTTCTGGCCAGAGTTCATCGCCAGCGACTTGCTCCATGAGAAACCGATCAATTGGTTTATTGGTAGCGAAACTACGGATCACATAGTCGCGGTAATGCCATGCTTGTTCGTAAACAATATCGGTTTCAAAACCACCTGAATCTGCATAACGCACGACATCTAGCCAATGCCTTGCCCAACGTTCAGCGTAGGCTGTTGACCCAAGCAATTCTTCGACGAGATCAGCGAATGCCTTGGGCCGACTGTCTGACAGGAACGATCGGATTTTATCGGGAGATGGAGGTAGTCCAGTCAGATCGAAGTACACTCGCCGCAGCAGTTCGTATCGAGAAGCGACTACAGAGGGGTCGAGATTTTCCGATTGTAGTCGTGCAGCGATAAATCGATCGACGGGTCCACGGATCCAATTCGCATGGGCGGGCTTGTCGGGGGTAGGCAAGGGTGGTTGCATTAAAGGTTGGAACGCCCAGTGCGCTCGGAAAATCTCGATACGAGGATCGGCGGTTTCCTCGCTTGCAGGCCAGAGAGCACCTTGATCGATCCAAGCTCGGATCAATCCGATTTCTTCTGGCGGCATGCGTTCGCCATCGGGGGGCATGGCTTGCTCGGGATCGAGGCCAGAAATCCGATGGACCAGCGGGCTAGAGATGCTGTTGCCAACGAAGAGCCCGGGACCTGTCTCTCCACCTTCGAGCACTTGAGCGCGTGTTGCCATCGACAACCCACCTTGATCGAGGCCTGGCCCGTGGCAGTCGAAACAGTATTTCGTAAGCAGTGGCTTGATATCCGTTGCGAAATCAACTTTACGGTTCGCCGATGGAGGAAGGTTGGGTGCAACTTTTACCGTGTCGTAGTGCAAGCGTACTTGCTCTTCGGAGAGGGCATGGGTGTAGAATGAGATCGCGGTTAGGTTGCCGCGAAAGTATCGTCCACCTTTTTCCCAGCTTTCGCCACCGATTTGTATCGGCCGAGTGTTTGTGATTGAGCCACCATTTTCCATTTTGCGGTCGACGATTTTTCCAT
>CAIJIZ010000544.1 GCA_903820735.1 uncultured Pirellula sp. | reverse complement strand
AGGGCTCGGTTGGCATACGATTCGTGTGACCGATGCGAATGACCTGACGAGCTTACAGAAAGCATTTGACGAATTTAAGGCGACAACCGACCGACCGACTTTGATCATCGTCAATTCGGTGATCGGCTTTGGCTCTCCAAACAAAGCCAATACGCACGGTGCTCACGGCGCTCCTCTTGGAGACGAAGAGATCAAGCTAACCAAGAAGAATTATGGCTGGCCGGAAAATGAGAAGTTCTTGGTGCCCGCTGGCGTAAGAGAACACTTTGCGGAGAAGATTGCTGGGCGAGGTAAACCTGCAAGCGATGCTTGGGATGCCACGTTTGCCAAGTACACCAAAGAGTATCCAAAGGAAGCAGCAGAGATTGCGGCATTGGTCGATCGCAAATTACCAGAAGGTTGGGATGCGGGATTGAAACCATTCGCAGGGGATGCCAAGGGGATGGCCACACGCGTCTCCAGCGGCAAGGTGCTCAACATGCTCTCAGCACATATCCCGCAATTGATCGGTGGCTCAGCCGATTTGGCTCCTTCGACGATGACGTTGATTGATTCAGAAGGAGACTTCTCACACCTCAATTTTGCCGGTCGCAACATGCGGTTTGGGATTCGAGAACACGGCATGGCGGCTGTACTCAATGGGATGAGTCTTTGCGGATTGCGACCATACGGTGCGACATTCTTTGTCTTTACCGATTACTTGCGGCCATCGATGCGGCTGAGCAGCATCATGCATCAGCCCGTACTTTATGTTCTTACTCATGATTCCATCGGGCTTGGGGAAGACGGACCGACTCACCAACCGGTCGAGCATCTGGCCGCATGTCGCGCAATTCCAGGCTTGTACGTTTTCCGGCCTGGCGATGCAAACGAAGTCTTGTATTGCTATCGCGCTGCAATGCAGTTGTCTAATCACCCGACCGCCATGGTTTTGTCGAGACAGAACGTTCCAACGATGGATCCTGCGAAATTCGGCGATACCTCGGGCGCTCAAAAAGGTGGTTATGTGGTTAGCGATTGCAAGGGAACGCCTAAAGCGATTCTCATCGGAACCGGAACAGAGCTTTCGCTTTGCATCAAAGCCCAAGAAGAGCTTGCTAATCAAGGGATCGCAGTCCGAGTAGTCAGCATGCCTTGTATGGAGCTTTTTGACGAGCAGCCCAAATCCTACCGCGATGAAGTCTTGCCCCCGTCTGTGGGTCTTCGACTCGCATGTGAAGCAGGATTGCGACTTGGTTGGGACAAGTACCTCGGGATGGATGGATTGTTTGTTGGTATGACCGGTTTTGGTGCATCAGGCCCTGCCGATCAACTCTACAAACATTTCAAGATCACTGCAGAGCAAATCGTCTTGCAGATCAAAAACGCTTTGGCATCGTAGTACTTACAATCTCCAATGCATATGAACTCGGGTCTTCAGGATGTTTCGTGTGTACAAGCATCCTAGAAGGGACTGAGGTAACCTGACTATTCTAGTCCTGCCGCCAAGTCCGTAGAGGGCACTGAGATCTTGTTACGATGGTAACCCGAACCGTCAGGGAGGCCTTGGTGACGCGAAGCGTCAGCGAAGAAGATCCCCGGTTAGTTGTCCGTGCGGATGAGCGATGGGGCGCGTACTGTAGCTGCCTCGTTTACACTTCGGGTTGCCATTTTCTTGGCCTACGGCCAGTTATGAGCATGGTAACGTGAAGCGTTAGCGAGCAATGGTAACCCGCACCGTCAGGGAGGCTTTGGTGACGCGAAGCGTCAGCGAAGAAGTTTCGGTTAGTTGTCCGTGCGGATGAGCGATGGGGCGCGTACTGTAGCTGCCTCGTTTACACTTCGGGTT
>CAIJIZ010000543.1 GCA_903820735.1 uncultured Pirellula sp. | reverse complement strand
GGGGATTGATATGCGAGTGAGGATCGACCAGGGGTACCGAATCGAGTGCGTCAAAGATTGTTTGGGAAAGTGACATGATTAGGAATTAGGAATTGAATTTGAATGGGGGATGGAGGACCTGGCGAAAAGGTACACATAGTTGGCGCGGCGGAGATTCTAGCCGCCGGAGACAGGAGGGATCAAATCCACTATTAGGTCGTTTTTGCCAAGTGCGGGATGTGAATAATTCTCGGTGCAATTCTCGTTCGAGTTGACCTCGGTCCAGCCGGGCAAGATCGCTTCATCTGCAAGAAATTGCAATTCGCTCGCAACGCGACTTGCCATGACCAACCCCCCAATTTTGGGATGTTCGTCCGCAAATTGGCGTTTCAAGTCCAACGCACTGCAAGGAATCGGTACTTCGATACTCACCAATGATTCCCCTAATCCTTCGCGCAATCCCGCGAACAATCGCACCGTATAGCGTCCAGTGTTTTGACTAGTGTTTCGACCAGTCATCTGCTCGGCTGAAGAAGTAGGTTTCGTATTCATCGAGTGATTATCGTTGGTGGGAACTTTCGCGACATGAATTTGTTACAATCATAACCCAACATAGGGCTATCGGTCACCCGTGACTTCAATCGTTTATTCCCCATTGAATCTAGAAATGATGAGCAAGGTATTCGTAACAAGACAGATCCCGCAACCGGGACTCGAGCGTCTGAAGGAACATGTTGAAGTAGAAGTGTGGCCGGACCAAGACCCACCGCCTCGAAGTATGCTGCTCGAACGCATTGCTGGATGTTCGGGCGTGTTGACGATGCTCAGCGACCGAGTCGATGATGAATTTCTCGACGCAGCCGGCCCGAATTTGCGGGGAGTCGCGAATTTTGCGGTCGGCTATAACAACATCGATGTCGCGGCAGCCAAAGCGCGAGGTGTCCATGTCGGCAACACGCCTGGAGTATTGACAAATGCGACAGCAGATACCGCCATCGGATTAATCCTCGCGGCAGGTCGCTGTTTCCGACCTGCGATCCACAACGTTGAAAAACACCAATGGAGAAACTGGGAACCGATGATGTTCCTTGGACAAGAGTTCGAAGGAAAGACACTTGGAATTATCGGCATGGGACGCATTGGACTCACCGTCGCCAAACGGATGCGCGGGGGCTGGGGAATGCGTATCCTCTACACGTCGCGCTCCGCGAAACTCCAAGCCGGCCGTGACTTGGACGCTACTCACGTACAGCTCGATGAATTGCTTGCCTCAAGCGATGTTATCAGTCTACATTGTCCATTGACGGAGCAAACGCGGAATCTGATTGGGGAAAAGGAGCTCGCAAAAATGAAACCCAACGCCGTTTTGGTCAATACCGCTCGCGGTGAGGTCATCGATCAAATGGCCCTAGCCAACGCGTTGGCCAACGGCCAGCTTTTTGCTGCTGGTTTAGATGTCACAACCCCCGAGCCCATCGCGGCAGATCACCCCCTGCGAGATCTACCGAATTGCTTGATCCTCCCTCATATTGGTTCAGCGACTTGGCAAGCTCGCAATCAGATGTCGATGATGGCCGCTGTCAATTTGCTCGCGGCCATGAAAGGCACCCCAATGCCATTCGCTGTCTCCCCAGCTTAGTAACCATCTATCACTGCCCAGCACCCTATTACT
>CAIJIZ010000542.1 GCA_903820735.1 uncultured Pirellula sp. | reverse complement strand
TCAAACGCTCGGTCCACTTTCTTCCGTTGGGATGAGCAAAGGGTGTATTCGCGTAGGGTGTGGTGAAGCGGTCTGCTGATCAACTTCAAAACCACTGCGATAAACCAAACACCATGATTGCATCCGCGCGGTTAACCATCGACCGCGAAACCCACCGCTCCGCTCCAAGCATGACACAAACGGGTTCGCGGTTTTCTTTGCGTCTCTGCTTCTTGGCGTGAACCATGCGCCGATGAACTGAGCTGTCTCCTTCCATTGGGCGGAAGTCGCGTGGGAAACCCAGACGACTGGCGACGAGTGGCTGCTGTTGTAGAATTATCTCCTCGATCCTAACTTATTTACATGACGGGAGTGGAAGTGATGAAAAACAACGGTGCATTGCGTGGGATTTCGTCTGTTGGGTTATGGTTTTGCTGCGTGCTTATTTTAATTTCCACAGCAACTGCCGCGGATCATCCCGCATTTCAGCCCGTCAAAGAACTGTTTGCAGCGATGTCAAAACACGACGGAAAAGCGATGCAAGAAACCGCGACGGAGGACTTCCAACTGCTCGAGCATGGTGAAGACTGGACAATGCAGAGATTGATCGAAGCGGTTCAACCGAAAGGCAAGCCGTACGTACGGAAAAACTTCTTTAATCAGATTCGAGCTCGAGAGACCGGAGATGTGGCTTGGGTAAGCTACTGGAATAAAGCCGAGATTCAAAGTGAGAGTGGGACCCGCACCATCGTTTGGCTCGAAAGTGCGATCGTCGTCAAAGAAGGCGATCGATGGAAGATCCAGTTATTGCATTCCACTCGCGTAGATCCTGACCGACACCCGAAAAACATTGATTGGATCCAGTTTGACGCGACCCCGTAACCGATTTGCAACGATTTTCCCTAAAGCCTAAAGCCTCATTACCATGGCCTGTGCAAAATACTCAATTCGATCTGATCACCTTCAATCTAGTGCTGGAACACGTGCGCGACCTTCGTTTCGTTTTCGCTCAAGCTGCCAGCCGACTTGCAAAGGGAGGGATGATTCACATAAGCGAACTGCATCCGTTCAAGCAGTACATGGGTTCCAAAGCTCGCTTCGAATCTGACCAAGGTCTACGCGAACTTGAAGCCTTTACCCATCATGTCAGCGATTTTACGTCCGCACTATCAGATGCGGGATTCAAATTCCTCGAAATCAAGGAATGGTTCGACTCAGATCGCAACGAGGTACCAAGGCTCCTTACAATAGTCGCGACAGCCGAATCAATGCTCTAGTCAGCTTGGAATACTCAATCCTTCTAGAAAGCGTGCCATGGAAGCACTTATTGTTATCATCCCAATGATTTTAGTGGCTTTGTTTTTCCTAACATTGGGACCTGGAAGTAAACGGCGGATGCAAGAGATTGCAGGATTTATGGGACCTATGGGTTTCGATGTCCTAAGCAATTTAGACGATGGTTCTTCCGCGTATTTTTTTCACCACAAGCCATACATTGGGCTATCGATGAACATCCACGCCGTGTGTGTGGCGGATGATGGTACCACACGGATCGTTGTCATCGAGTATTCACTAAGTAAAGGGTCGTCCATTCAGTATTTTCTCGGGATCAACTCTGCAATTTCTGCACCGCAGCTCGTTATCAAAAGACGCACTGCGGTGACGACATCCGTATGGAGTGCGAGCTTTGGGGACATGATGTTTCAGTTGGATTTCGAAGAAGATCCTGAGTTCCAAGAAAAATTTATCGTTAGAGGGGATTCCAATCAAGCGCGAGCGTTTCTTAATCCGGCTCGCCGTAAGTTGTTGTGCGAAGCGTCTAATGTTCCAGAATCGTTTTCGGTGTACGGAAAATCGGTGTTTCTTGAGTTCCCGAACAAGATTGAGGAAGCAACTTTCGCGGACAACGTTGGCAAATGCTTAGCAACGATTAATCTGATGATGGATCCCTCGGTTGAGGGTGATGCGGATTCTCAAATCCCGCATGGCGAATAATCAAAATCCTTGGCTTGCTTCATCTCTTATGGAGCAAAGTTGTTTGAATGTTACTGTGTATGGAAAGCTTGAAATTCCGCGATTAGGTTTTTGAGGAACTATGTTTGGGAGAGGATACAGGCCGCTTGATTTTTCGTGCTCGAAGCAAGCAATAAGACTCAGAGGCTTCGAGTACGATTACAAGTGCCGCGATGCTGAGTACGAGAAATAAATGCGATGACCCAACAAAATTACCGGACGAACCAATACAATTGGCGTCCATCTGAATCGACCCATTGGAGTTGACATTATCACTGCAACGAAGGATTTAATAGTGAGCCAATCAAGTTTCCTATTGATAGTTGTGACGTTTCTCTCAAGCTCGTTAGCTCTCGCGTATGAATTCACAGAAGCGAAGCGAGAAGCGGCCCCGAATATCGTCATTCTGCTTGCGGATGATCTTGGCTGGAAAGATGTCGGTTGGCATGGAAGCGAGATACCTACCCCGAACCTGGATCGACTAGCAAATGCTGGGGCTCAGTTGGATTATTTTTATGTCCAACCCGTCTGCTCGCCAACACGTGCAGCGTTGATGACGGGACGGTATCCGATCCGTCATGGATTACAAGTCGGAGTGATACGTCCATGGGCGCAGCACGGGCTACCTTTGGAAGAGCTGACACTCGCCCAAGGACTCAAAGATGCCGGTTATGCGACGGCGATTGTAGGCAAGTGGCATTTAGGGCATTTCCGCGAAGAGTACTTACCGACGCGCCGAGGGTTTGATCAACAGTACGGACACTACAATGGTGCGATCGATTACTTTGATCATACCCGTGATGGTGGTTTCGATTGGCACCGTGATGATCAAGTCTGTCGCGACGAGGGGTATTCCACCCATTTGCTTGCGGACGAAGCGGTCCGTATTGTTCAGCAGCATGCGGGCAGAAAACCATTTTTCTTGTACGTACCGTTCAATGCAGTTCACTCGCCCCATCAAGTTCCCAGGAAATACTTAGAGGGTTTTGACCATCTCAAGGGGGATCGACGGAGCTATGCAGGGATGCTGACAGCTATGGATGAAGCGATCGGAAGAATTATCGATGCGATTGATGAGGCGGGAGAGCGATCCCATACCCTCTTCTTCTTTTCGAGCGACAACGGAGGTCCAGCGCCCGGCAAAGTTACCAGCAATGGGGACCTTAGAGCAGGAAAGGGTACGGTATATGAGGGGGGAGTGCGGGTGCCGGCGCTGATGGCTTGGGAAGGCAAGATTCCAGCAGGGGCGAAAATCAAAACGCCCATGCACATAGTCGATCTCTATCCAACCCTGCTTGGGGTTGCCCACGCGAAGGTAGACCAACACTTACCACTTGACGGGCTAAACATGTGGGAAGCGATATCGAAGGATAAGGCGATGCCAGACAGGGAGATTCTCATCAACGCGGCGCCCAAGTCGGGGGCGTTGCGATCGGGGGGATGGAAGCTCGTCGTCCATGAAGGCAAGTCGTCAGCGACCGGAGAAGTTGATGAGGAAGCGGTAGGACAAGAAAATACGCTGGGTCGAATCGAGCTATTCGATTTAGAAAAGGATCCGAATGAGAGGACCAATTTAGCCAACGTCCACCCGCAGCGGGTTCAAGCGATGCTTCAACGATGGAATGAATATCGATCGGAAGCAATTGCACCGCGATCGGAGGCGAAGCCTCAGGGATTCGTCGTACCGGAAATCTGGGGTCAGTAATTCCTGACTGCAACCAGCGCGCGCCGGTACGTTTCGCGGTCCAATATCGTAACAACGGTTGCTGATGGATCGGACCGTGTTTTGTTGTGCACGGTATAGCAATGGGTTGACGGGACCGCTTCACGAACCCTACGGAGCGCCTGCTACTTGCGTGTTTGGTTACGGTTGCTCGACGTAGGGTGTGGTGAAGCG
>CAIJIZ010000541.1 GCA_903820735.1 uncultured Pirellula sp. | reverse complement strand
GTAATCAGTTTGTACTTACTGCAGGTAGCTCGATGATCGAGCGATTGATAAATGCAGCCAGTTCGCCCACAGCGAACTGGCTGATTTCATTGGTAGGTCGGACAATCGTCGGCATGCTCTGGGCTGCCAAGCTATGCGTTTTTCTTGGATTAGAACCAAGGGTGAAATCAGATCCCGTCTCGAGTTCGATCCATAGGGAACTTTCGATCTGCCGAATACGGCGAATGATACCTCGGGCAATTACAGCACGATCCGCCTCGATATGCGTCAGCCCCGTCGCGGTTCCTTCAGCGATCGATAAGTCTGCGAGTTCCTCACGGAATGTGATGGGAATCCAATCTTGGGGGCGAAGTCCCATCGGATGAGGAATAGAAAACCACTCGATGCACGGGCGACCAAATAGCTCTGCGACGGTTCGGCAATTAGGTGAACGATAAAGCTCGGTTGGGCTACCAGATTGAAGCATATGTCCTTGGTCGATGACAGTGATGCGCTCCGCTAATTCGCTTGCTTCTTGAGAGTCATGGGTGACGTAAATGCAAGCGATCGAGTTTTGGGTGATCCAGCGCTGAAGCACTTGGCGGATGGGATGCTTGAGCGATTCTTGTAAGTGAGCAAGCGGTTCGTCCAGCAGAAGTAACGGGCGTTGGCTCAGCAGCGCACGAAGGATGGCGAGCCTTTGCTGTTGGCCCCCGGATAACTGAGGTGGTTTTAAATGAAGCTTCGTTCGAAGTTCAAACGCATCGATCAGTTCAGATTCCAAACTAGTGCGGATGGGCAAGGACCCCTTTTGAGCAAGCGCACTGGCAGATTGAAGGTTCTCAGCAACACTCAGATGATCGTAAGTCGAGGCGGATTGAGTGACATAGGCGATGCGTCGAAGGTGAGCCGGAGTGCTGGTTGCATTCGCTCCGAAAAGTTCGATCGAGCCCGCCGTGGAAGCTTCTAAACCAGCGATCAATCGCAACAGTGTCGATTTCCCTGATCCGCTTGGACCGAGCAACGCATGGAATTCCCCTGCACGCACGACCAAATCGACTTGGTCGAGTATCGAGACGTTACCCACTCGGAAAGAAAGTCCCTTGCAATCGATTGCAGGCGGATCAAGAGTGGATGGACTGGTCATGGCCGATCAAGGGGCTTGGCGTTTCAACCAAGTCATCACGACGGCGGCGACTTTGGTGATCGATTCCCCAGAGCACTTATCTGGCGTGTCGGCCATAGTGTGCCAGTAACTACGCGAGCGCGAAGCGACCGTTGGGTAATCGAAGTCGATGATGTCGATGGTCGGGACTCTAGCGATTTCGTTCAGTGGTAAATGGTCGTCGCGGATCGAATGCAGAACGCGTGGGTTAAATTCAAGGACGCCCAGTTCTTTCGCGACGTTCCAAACATCTTTCGCAATCTGCGGGGCATAGCGAAAACTGACTTCGTCCCAGCAGAGTTGAAGATCTTTATCGCCGACCATGTCCATCAAGATCCCTGCGACGTAGCGATTGGCGTTAGGCTCGGCGATGAGCTGCTGGGCGTAGTACGTCGAGCCGACGAAATAATCACCCCGGCTCGCATTGCTGTCGGCTCCATAGACGAGCTCTTCTGCATCGAAGAACACAAAGTCGACACCCACTTTCAGATCGATCGTAGGAATCGCATGTGCGAGTTCCATCAAAAGGGCCGTGCTGCTCCCACCGTCGTTCGCCCCGACAAATAGCCCTTTGGGATTCTTCGGATCGCGGTCCGGAAAAGGACGCGTGTCGTAATGCGAACAGAGCAAAACGCGAGTCGTTAACTCAGGCTTCCACTGGACGATCAAGTTCTTGACTTCCACTCCCTCGCCAGTCAGCGGATGCTTGTGATCGAAGGCTTGCCAAATCACTTTTCCACCCAGGCTCTCGAAGTGCTTCGCCAGCAAGTCTTGCTGTTGCTGCATGCCAGGAGTGCCGGTGGTTCGCGATCCGATCTTGCAGAGCTGTTCGAGATAGCTCATCGCACGCTTCGAATCGAGCGGCGCAGGTGGTTTCCAGCCCCGCGCAGCAGCATCGGCCTTCGCTGTGTTGGCACCAGCCCCAGTGGAATTTGCCGTCGAGCTTTCTGCATTGTTCTCAGCCGAACCCGCCGAACAGCCAACGCATGTGAACAGCCCAAGCAAAGTCAGACGAGAAGCGAAGCGTGGAATCAAATGAGCCTGGAACGACAAAGTATCCATCCGTTCGCAAGTAAGCCGAGCTGTGGTTCAGCTCAACGTGGAATTGGAGTTAGCAAAAAGGAAAAGCGGCATCCTGCCGCGAAATCGATCCTTCAGCCCGCATTGTTTGGGGTGCGACGGCCTGTGTCAATCAGGGGTAGTGGGTCCGAGAATTAGGATGAAGTTTTTTTGTAGGGAATGTTTTGGCACGCATGTTGCATTTTATTTTTTTCGATCAGAAACAGGTGCTGCCACATTGACAGGTGACTGTCGAGCACCCCGCGATCGCAACTTTTTCGTGAGAGGGGTTTTTTCATGGCTCAGTTTCCTTTCCAGATTCGACGGTTTCCTTCGGCGTTGCTCGACATCGCTAACGAGATGGAAAACATCTTTGAACAAGTGTTGAACAAAGGACCGGTACCAGGCAGTTCGACGAACGCATCGAACAACAGTTGCTCTTCGGGCAGTTGTTGCGGCACAGGACCTGCCGGCAACACAGGGTCCGCTAGCTACACCGGACCTGCTGGCAATACCGGGGTAAATAGCAAATCGGGGCCCAATAGCAACAACACCAATAGCAATAAAACCTACGGTAACACTGCTAGCGGTTCTACGACAAGCGAATCGGTTTCGGTTGCTACGTATACCCCAGCCTTGGACGTGGTCGAAGATGATCAAGGCTTCGATTTACTCCTCGATTTGCCAGGCGTTTCGCTTGAGAATGTCTCACTGGAGCTACACGAAGATAAGCTGCATGTGACTGGGACCAAGACGGTCCGTGCGATCGCTCAAGGTGCTGTTCAGCATCGCGTCGAGCGTACCGATGGACTCTTCGCGCGTGCTGTGAAGATGCCTAAGCAGGTCGATACCGAGCGGATCGAAGCGACGTTTAAAGACGGTGTGCTGCATATCCGTGTACCGAAGTTGACCAAGCCGGCATCGAGGACGATTGTCGTCAAGTCGGAGTAACTTACGAGTCGCTCAGGCTGACTTTTAAGCCCAACGGCCGTGGACGGATCGCGCTTCGGCGCGATCCGTTTCACGGATTCGCTTAGTCCAAGCATTCGCTCAGTCCGGAGTAGCCCGCATATACTAGATAGTTTTGCTCAACGCTAATCTCAGGTCGTGCAGGACATTCTGCTCGTCGCGCGATACGCGGTCGCCGAGTCCCAAAAACCCACCCGATGCGGTCGCAATTTTCTTTGCCCGTTCAATCGTCGCCGTTCGCAATGCGGACAGGGACTCCTCGTCGAGCTCTTGGCTCAGAGCCCTTGCGTAATCGGCCCAAGTCTCGATCATCCGTTCGCTCGGTCTCTCATCGAGCCATCGGCTCAATAGCCGGTAGGCGGGAGTGCCATACGTGATCCCTTCTTCATCTGCCGCTTTGAGCAACGTGTGAAATTCCCCTTCGGCCATTTTGGTATCCGCCCAAGCGAGCCGGACGAGGGGCAAAAGCATAAAAGCGGTCATCGCTGGAGCGGTGATGCCGAGTTTTTCGAGTTTATCAAGGATCACTGGGTTGTCGACTTTGGCAGCGATTCGCAATTCTTCGCGTCCCTTCTGCTGCTCTGTAACCGCTTGCTCATCGAGGAAATCGAGTAGCTCTTGATCGCGGTCTTGAAAGAACGCGTCATGAAGGGCTTGCCGGCGCGCGTCGATCGAATCACTCATGATTGGGTTCCTTGGAAATATTTTGCTGCGGCTTTAAGAACAGGAATGCGGAACGAGGCGCGTACCGGATGCACAAGCCGATAAGGATCATCATACCCCCGACCCAAGTCCACCAGTTAGGTGGCTGGTAATCAGGCTCCCCGCTGCGAGCAAGGTGAACCCACAAGGGCAACGTTAAGGGCTCTAGCAGTGTAATCAAACTTGCAAGGTGACTTGGAGTGGTGCGAAGCCCTTTTGCGAAAAGGAAGTATGGAGTACCCATTTGAAGCATGCCGATCCCGATGAGTAGCAACCACATGGAACCGTGTGGCATCCCTGCACCGGAGGCGAGAAAAATTGGCAGCATCGCGGCGGCAGTGACGATATGGTTCAGTGCGATCAGCCAAGCTGAATCGAGATGTCGCAAGGATCGAAGACTCAAAATCACCCCGGCATAAAAAATGCCGCTCGCTATGGCTAACCAAGGTGACCACCAACGATCCTTGGGACTCGGTGTGGCTGCCGTCATCTCCATGGTCAAGATAAACAGCACCCCGAGGATGCACCAAGCGAGCATCCACCAATCTCTCGGATTGGTCGGCTCACGCAGCCAAAAAACCGCGACAAGCATCACCCATGCGGGCGCGAGATATTGAAGCCAAATCGCGTTGGCCGGCGGGCCCCCGACGAGAGCTGTCAGATAAGTCCAGTTCATCAACGCAAAGCACAAAGTCATGGGGATCAATCGCCAATCCCAAGCGATTTTGCGAATCATGGGAATGAGGATGCAAAGAGCGAACAAGGCTCTCCAGAAGGCCAACGCTGCACCGCGAGTTTCCAACGGCCAAGGATCAAATTGTGGGGCTCGAGCGAACAACGCTGCGGTACTCCAGAGAATCGCCGCCAAAGCGCACAGCAGTGGGCCTCTCCAAGTCATCGCAGGGTTTCCGCTCGACCTGCTTTCTTCCCCCACGTCGCCGTATGCTGCGTCATTTGTTGGCTTGCTCATCTCGGCCGGTTACTTCGGTAAATTCAGGAAATAGTAGTTGTTGCGAAATGCAATTCGAACGAAAGGCTTTACATTCTGTACGAGGATTTTGCCGGATACAGTCTGACCGGATACAGTCTGACCGGATACAGTCTGACCGGATACAGTCTGATATGAAGTGCTTTAGCGACCATCTTCGCTTGCGCGGCGTGCGATGCGCAGTTTAGCGGACCTGCTTCGCGGATTCTCATCGACTTCGGCATCCGTAGCGACAATCGGCTTTTTGGTGACGCCTTCAAGCCTTGGATCGTCCCGCATGGCATGCTTAACGATCCGGTCTTCGAGCGAATGGAAGGAGATCACGGCAAGGAGTCCGTCAGTAGCCAGCAGAGCGGGCATGAGTTCCATCGCCCGCTGAACGTGTTCGAGTTCGCGATTGACTGCGATGCGGAGAGCTTGAAAGGTCCGAGTTGCACTATCGACGCGGCCGTGAATGCGACCCGGGATTACGCGGTGGAGCAGATCGGCGAGCTCTTTGGAAGTGGTGATTGGATCTGTGCGATTGCGCTCGACAATTGCTCGAGCAATGCGACGCGAGAATCGCTCTTCTCCGTATTGATAGATCGCATCTGCGATTTGCTGTTCGGAATGTTTCAATAGCCAATCCGACGCACTGATGCCCAAGTTCGGATTGAACCGCAAATCTAAAGGGGCATCGAGGCGAAAGGAGAATCCGCGCTGGGAGTCGTCGAGCTGATCGGAGGAAAGCCCCAGATCGAGCAATATCCCGTGTACCTGGGATAGGCCGATTTCTTTTAGAATCTCCGGCAACGCACAGTACGACGCGCAAGAAAGAACTAGCCTACAACCCGAGGGCAATACCGCTGAGTACTCTACCCATCGCTCTTCGGAAGAAACGTCAACGGCGGGGCTAAGGCCTGTAGGGGCTGTCGCCGATGGTGCGGACTTAATGAATCGCTCGATAGGCAACGGATCGCGATCGATCCCGATCAACGTGTCCCCCTCTTTCAAACGACGAGCAATCTGCAAGGAATGCCCTCCCCCACCAAAAGTACCATCGACGATGGTTATCGGACCGCGATCGACGGCCGAGACAAGGGAATCGAGCCATTCACACAGAATGGGCTCAAGCAAGACTGGTAAGTGAATCGACGTCATGGAGTAAACGTCAGAGGAAGAAAAGACCGATCGGGAGCGACACCTCTATCCACCGCAGCATGCACTGTGATAATCCGTTCAACGCGCTGTGCTGGAGCCCGAACCCGCCCGTTCTAAACTGCAAGTTCAATACTGGCGAGTTCGAAGGTTGGGGAGCATTTGAGAATTGCCTGTCTCTCGAGCAATCGCCCTCTGCTTCTAAGGTGATTGTTGGTTGGAGCCCGTGGCCGCGAGGCTCAAACCCGACTCGAGTGGGGCCATTCCCATCGCTTCGATGGGGCGAGGCGTCGCATCCCCCGATCGGTTAGAATCAAGGTTTCATGCGATGCCTCTACGATACCCGAAAAGGGGTCGTTTTGGCTACCTACTTTTGCGAATTCCGTCCACGAAAACCCCCCATTCTTCCAGCGAATGCTATCAATTGGCCTGTAATCTCGGGTGCATTGGGGTGTTTGGTCGAAGACCTATAAGGCTCTCTAAGGAGGCCGTAAACCTATGCTCATCAACGAGTTGCTTTTAGATTTCTTGCCGACTTTAGCCGTTTTGGACTCGCCATCCCCGGTTCTAGTTGTTTTGCTTATCCTGCTGGTCCTCGGGACGACTACCGCCCTGTGGATGCTCTACCGACCCGGTCGCTACACCCCCTTCGAAAGGATCCTCTACGCCCCGGTTTATCTCCTCGGACGACTCCTTTGGAGGGTAGAAGTTTACGGTTTGCGCGATGGACAATGGGTACGCGATTCGGTGATGCTCGATGAATTGTTAGGGAAAGGAACCCCGAATGCCAGCGGTGCCGTGGTGGTCGCTAATCACCGCAGCTCGGTCGACCCGTTCTTTGTGCAACTCGCCGCCGGCGCTCGTGTCCATTGGATGGTCGCCGGGGAATACTTTCGCGTCCCCGTCATCGGCCACCTGCTGCGGGCTTACCAAGCTATCCCGACGAATCGCGGTGGAGTGGATACAGCTTCGACGAAACGTGCGATGGCGATCGCGAAAGCTGGTGGGATGGTTGGAATGTTTCCCGAAGGCCGAATCAATCGGACGCAGTCGGATTGGATGACGGTCCGCCCCGGCGCTGCACTCATTGCTCTCAGAGCCGGCGTGCCGATTGTTCCAATCTGGATCGAAGGGGCAAGAATGGGTTCGACGGTTTGGAGCCCTCTGCTGATGCCCACTCGAGTTCGGATCTACATCGGGGATCCGAACCGCTGGGGACTCGATCCTGCGAACCGAGCTGATGAACAGTCGGACCGCGGACTGGCTGAAGCTTGGATGCAGCGAGTCCTCTCCGATTGCACGAAATCGCTAGGGCGCGAAGAAGCTCCCATCCGCTTAGCAGGTGCTCAATGGCTCAATGAAGAGACGTCATCGGCAGATGGCGATGTCAAGCAAGACGGTACGCAACGAAGTGAGTAATTAGGAGCAGTGCGTAATTCGGCGCAGTAAGTAACTCGGCTTAGTGGGCAATTCGGCGCAGTGATTCATGCCGCGTCGCTTACTCGTCGAGCGTCCAGTTGTCCGCCCAGTTGCGCGTGATCATCGCCGCCAGCACCTCCGGCCGACAGTGGTTCGAGACGAACATGGTCCGTCCGCAAGCAAACAACACCATCGCTCCATGGCGATGATGGGATCGGATCTCATTGTCGAGCGCCCAAGCCTTCGGATCATTGATCCCTCCGGATTGCTCAAAGACATTGCTGCCGTTGATCCATTCCCCATCCGGCCCGCCGGTGTCTTCGGCAACAGCTGCCGTAGACGTCAACCCGTCGGTGATATCGCGGAACTTGAAGGGTTGGTTGTAGACGAAGATCCCGTTGTTGGTATCGATCCGAGTATTGATGCGCTGCCCATATAGTCCGCCGTAATCGGTCTTACCCGGCTTCGGGGGATGGTTCGGAACGGTCGGGCACGTGAAGGTGGCGATGGGAGTTCGCCTCGCAATGGCGTTCGTCGGATGGTCGAAGGGATGATTGAAATCGACCAAACTATGGACGTTTTGCTCTTCCATGAACGGCAAGATCAATGCGGACCAAGCGAAGTTCTTCAAGAAAGCCGGCCCGTTAAAAGGTCTCCATTGAAGACAACCAGGCGGCAGAGTTCGCAGCGAAGCGTGGTAGTTGTGCAGAGCTAGCCCGATCTGCCGCATGTTGTTCTGGCACTGAATACGCCGAGCGACTTCGCGAGCACTCTGGACGGCGGGCAGCAACAGTGCGGCAAGAACCGCAACAATCGATAGAACGACGATGACTTCTACAAGCGTAAAGCCAGCCCGAACGCGGGGACGAAAGTTTTCAGGCGTAATGGTCCCTCTCACGGTATCCCCTACGATCGCTGAATACTCAGGATCGTGCTCTTAAGTCGTCGAGAATGATTTAGGGTAGTGACCCACCACCCTTTCGCGACCTACAAGGATACCGGCTATTTGGGGTTAAACCAATAGGCTGATCGATCGGTTAGATCACGCCGCCGTGCGTGCGGTATGGGCTCATGTGATCCGGTTGGTCGAGAAACCAGAACCGCTCCCACTCTTGAATCATCGCTCGGAGGTTTTCCGAAGTATAAATCAACTGCTCAGCCCGACGCCCAGGCAAAGCGGAATAGATTGGCAAGGCACAACCGATGGTCGGCAACGTGGCCATCATCAACAACAAGCATACCAGCATTCGACGTCGCATGAGTTCTAACTCCGTGAACGATTTATTCCTTGCGCTCTTGTTATCCGTGGCGAACTTAATCGCCTTGCGCTTACTTTTCCGCGATCGGTTCTGCCGGATCGTCCGGGGATTGAAAATCATCGTCGAGGCCCGCATCCTGTTCGTCCGCCGCTACGGCTTGTCGAATCAAGTCTGCGATCGGCGTATCGGCAATTGCACCAACACGCTCCTCCATGATCTTGCCAGGCTTAAAGCTAACCACGAATTTCTCGGGCACCTCAACCTGTCTTCCCGTTCGCGGGTTCCGAGCCTTCCGCGCCGCACGTGGGCGAACTTGAAAGACTCCGAAATTCCGCAATTCGATCCGACCCTCCTCAACCAACGTGGCTATGATCGAGTCGAACGTCTTCTGGACGATCTGCTTGATCTGCTGTTGGTTAAGTCCCGTTTCGTCGGAAATCGTTTTCACGATCTCTTTCTTTGTCACGACCGAACCCTCGTATCTTCAAGGCAACCTAAGTCTTTTGTTAGTTGGACTTTACTGCCAAAAAGTCTAGGTCGGTCGGGACGCTCCGTCAAGACATTTCCCGTCCGGGGAATGGCATGTTCGGAACAATCCAGAGAACCGCTAGGGGTGTTTTCGGGCGTATAACCCGCAAATCTTTACACTCTCTACCCTTTTCCAAGGACTTTCAGCCAAACTTGTAGAATTATTTTTTCTGAAACTGCAGCACCCCTGGCGAAAAATCTTCCCCGACTCTCTCCCGGCTACTCTACAGCTTGCCAATCCCTACAACCCGCCAAGCTCTACAACTCTTCAATGCTCGCGACGATCCGCTCGACCATCGCATCGGTCGTCTTCGGATTGAAAAACACCGCTTTCCACCCCGGTAACTCGTTGCCGTGCGGACAGTAACCATAGCTGGTGGTAAACCCTAATCTCGCATCAAGCTCGGGATTCATGGTCTTGAGCCGCTTGTCGAACAAGTGCCTGATTTCTTTGCGGTAGCGATCAAGCTGCTCAGAGGTAAGCTCGTTGCGGATGATCCGCTGAAAGATCTCTTCGGCATTTCGCCCCTTGGGTAACACCCACCAATTGACGCTCGCTCCTAACGTCTCTCGATTGAGGACTTTGCAGTACTCTAGCTTCGAAAGCCGCTCTTTGAGCAGCTCGGCCATTTCGATCCCGCGTGCCAACAACATTTGCCAACCGACCAAACCGATGCCGTTAAGCGATGCGATGACGGCATACGGGCCGATCCCCGGTCTAGAACACTCCAGGGTAAACAACGCTGGATCGCGGCGTGGATCCGCATCGGAGAAGTAAGGGGTGTCGGTGACGCTTCGCGCAAGATACTTCAAGTCCTCGCGATGATTGACGATAAACGCACTCGATGGATAGTGACTGCGCCCCATTTTATGGAAATCGATGGTCACACTATCGGCATAACGCAGCCCGACGTTGGCCCGTTGTACCTTTTCGATCCGTTCTAGAAGTCCCGGGCTGAATTCAAGGGGATTATTCAAGCGATCGTAATCGGTGAGCATGCTCATCGCCCAGCCGACGGCCGCATCGCAGTGAATCTGCGGTTTGGGCATGTTGTGTTTCGCACACTGCCGCTCGACACATTCGCGGATGGCTTGAACATCATCGATTCCGAATCCGTCGGTTGTCCCGAACGTGGCGCACACATAAGCGACCTTGATCCGCTGTTTGTAAAGCTGATCAAGGGTCGAGTCGAGCAAATCGACCCGCATGCTCAAGTTCTCGTCGGTCGGGATTTCTATGGAATTTTCGGTGCCGATCCCAAGCCAACCTGCAATGGTTTGATTGGAGTAATGGCTCGCTTGCGAACATATCCCTACAACGCGCTCTCCTGCGAGCCCCTTTTGCATCGCACCGGGAACGACACGCTCGAGTCCGATCTTCGCGCCGTACAAATTCGAGATCGTCCCTCCGATGGTGAACACCCCCCAAGGATCATCGGTGTGGTAATAGATCAAGTTGGCCAAGGCGGTGATGGCTTTGACTTCGAGCTCATTCGAGCGTTGGCTGTAACGGTCGGTGCATAGGTTGGGGTTCTTGAGCAAACAAGCGATCGCGCCGATCAACGACGCTTGGTTTGCCGGCCCTCGTACGTTTTCGAGATGAAGTGGATTGTTCCAGCTATCGGTTCCCCAGAAATAAGGAAAGATCGAGTCGCGTGCATCTTTGAGGTTTCCGGGGCGACTGTGGATCTCGGGATTGTCGCGCGCCGTCTCATAGTTCTGGCTCATGATCTGAGCCGGCGTCAGGGACTTCTCTGCCGCCACGGCCGATAAAAGCTCTGAAAATATCTTGGTGAGCTCTTCTTGATTCCATTCAAAAAACGTATCGACTACCTGCTTGTACTTCTGGCGATCCATTAACGTTGCTTCCCTTTTCCTCTTCGAACCATGTGCTGTTGATGTTCAACGTCCTCGATCGTCGCCCGCTGGGAGCTTCCCGTAAGCCAATACGAAGCATTCAAAAGCAACGTGCAAAACGCATCGTTGTCAAAGTCACTTTCGTGGCCCAGCGAAGTATAGAACGATCGTCCTGAATCGTCTCGGACGAAACTCCAAGCGATCGGCTCGCTTGCTTCGTTGGGTATCGAACCTGTCCAAAGAACCGACGTGCCGGGCCGCAACGGGGAGACGCGATACAAGGAGCCTTTGCTCTCGAACAGGAATTTCCCTCGTTCGTCGTGCGCGACAAGCGGATGATTGGTCTGCGGCTCAACACGCACCGAAGTGATGAAGTCATTGCCGTGATGGTTGGTATAGTTACCCCCAAAGACCTGGGCATCGAATTCGGGCCAAGCCACTAAGCCGTCCGGTGGCTCTTTCCCTCGCAAACTAAACGCATGACTCGCGGTGCGGATTCCAAGCACCGGTTTGCCAGAAGCGACGAAGCGTTGGATGCGTTGCAGATCGGCTGCCGGAAGTGGCCGTCGCCGAACACTCACAAGCATTGCATCGGCCGTTTCGAGCGCTTCGAGCCCCACGAACTCATTGGGGGTAGCTTCGCGAGCAAAAACGTAGGAGATGCGGAAGTCTTTCGATAACTGCTCTTGTGTCCAACGCACAAGCGTCGTGTCGGTCTTGTACTCGTCCTCTCCAATCATCACAACCCAATGCTTGCGCTGATCTTCGGAAAACCGAAACGGTGAACCACCCAAGAACTGATCGCTCGTAGTCGTCGGGCAGACGACTCGCTCAATGTGATCGATCACGCGATCTGTACCGCTACTGTGACTGACATAAGGCCACCGTTGCGGATTGTACATCGTGTCGGTCAGATCCCGAACCAATACGGCATCAAATCCATGACGCTTGAGCTGACGCAACCCAAAAGGCCTGCCAAGCACACACATGTTGGTGTGAACACCGCTAAGTAATACATGCTCAATGCCGTTTGTCTTGAGAATATTCCAAATCTCTTTTCCGGAATCGCTGATGTAGTCTTTCTGATCATCGATTTCGATGGTTTCAATTTGGCGAACCCAAGGCCGTTTTGGGTCGCGTCCCATTCCAGAGAGTCGCTCGGCCCATTGCAGGTGCTCGACCGCATCGTCGTCTTCTCCGCCATCGGACTGATCCACCGGATACCCAATCGCGACTTCGGATTCAATCTGGTCGCACCAAGGAACAATGCTTTGAGGTGTCTCCGGACTGATCGCGACCGCTTGAGCCCTCTTGCTCGCAAGATGCTGCGCATAGAATGGAATGCAGTCGCTCGGGGCATGGATGATAATCCCCCCTCGACTCCTGACGGCTTTGGCAAGCCGATCAAGGTGCGGGGCGACTTCTCGCACCCTGCGGACCGCTTGAAGTCCATGATGAGAGTCCCACACATCGCACACAATCAGCGCGGTTTTCGCTGGATCCCACGCAACGCTCGCGGTTGTACGGTGGTAGTTCGTCGCAACCGAAGCAATCGCGGTTGTCGCATCGGGAGCTTGCGAAGGTGAAGACTGATCTGCCAGCGTTTGATCTGGTGATGTTTGGGTGGTTGGCGCTTGAGTGACCGGCGCTTGATTAACTGGCGATTGGGTAACCGGCGATTGGGTAGTCAGTTGAACACGCCAGCGAGTATCGCTTGCACCCGACTCTCCTTGCGCTAGAGCCATTGGCGAGCTAAACAAAGTACCGAGCAAGCAAGTGAAATACATCCCAACAATACCCACGCTCCAGGGGTGCTTGGTAAGCGAACCTGAGAAGAATGGCGATCTGCCCTTGGGTAGCATTCTCATAGCAAATGGCAGAATCAGTTTCAAATGGGAGTGATGATGCATGGACTTATTGATAAGCATATTGCTCGAGTCGCAGTGTAAAGTGGGTTGCAGTGTAAAGTTTGGGGAGTATGAAATGTTCAGGAACTATAGTCGCTAAAACAATTCGCATTCGGCTCGGTCATCCTACTCGTGCTCGTGCTCGATTCGGTCTTTTCGAGTACGAGTACCGCTTTCGCTGAGTACGAGTACCGCTATCGCTGAGTACGAGTGGGAAGTTGCAAATCGGATGTAAGTCAGTTCTTGGTACGAAAACACCATGCGAACTAAGGTTATTTCTTAGCGGAACGAAGGACCCAAGGTCCCTCGCCAGGCTCATAAGCTTGATTCATCTTCGCTGTTAATTCGGCCACGATATTGGGGAAGCGATTCGCAACATCGTGTTGTTCTTGTAAATCGTAATTGATTTCGTAGAGTCGCGAGGGAGTCCCGAACGGTTGTTCGACAAGCTTCCAGTCACGGGTTCGGACGGCTTGCCCCATCCCCCCTTCGTAAAACGACCAATACAAATAGTCACGCTGTTTTTGTTCGCCCGATTTGCCCATCAAGGTTGGTACAAGGCTCACGCCGGTGCAATCCGACGGAACATCGTTTGTCCGATTGGCTAAATCGGCGAATGTGGGGAACAAGTCGTCGAAAGATCCTAACTGATCGGTGGAGGTCGATGGAGCGATCGTGCCTGTCCAACGGGCGATGGTCGGAACTCGAATGCCTCCGTCGATCAAATCTCGTTTGGAACCTCGCAGTGGTCCACTAGAATCAAAAAAACGATCGGCGTGGCCACCTTCGTGGTGTGGGCCGTTATCCGACGAGAAGAGGATCAACGTCGACGAACCGAGTCCGAGCTGATCGATTCGATCCACGAGCATACCGACTTGGGAGTCCATTTTTTCCACAAGGTGAGCAAATCCTTTTTCAGCGTCGGGCCAATCGGTCGAAGCGTAGTTGCCAAATCCGAAGTCTTGCGTGCCGACCTTGCCAGCTTCGTTGTTGGCGTGCGGAAGATTCAGTGAGAAGAACAAAAAGAAGGGTGCTTCGCGCTGGTCTTCCACGAATGCTAGGGCTTTTTCAAGAATCAGCTCCGTTGCATCGTCGACACGTTGGGTCGCTACCCCTGCCCCGGCTGGCGATTCATTCGGCACGATATTCGCAAGTTGTTTTTTGCCATCCATGTCATCGAGAAACGTTGGGAAGAAATTATGTGCGTGTGTTTGGTCGAGGTAGCCGAAGAAATTAGTGAAGCCCTTCCGCAGCGGTGCTCCGTCCGAACCGGCTTGGCCTAACCCCCACTTACCGAACAACCCGCACGTGTACCCTCCCTTCGCGAGAACTTCCGGGAAGACCTTCTCAGCGGTTGGTAACGAGTCTTTGGAATTTCCTCGGATCAAACAGCGGCCGGTGTGTTTGCCCGTCATCAGCACGCAGCGGCTCGGTGCACAGACCGTCGAGCCCGCATAGAATTGGGTCCAGCGAAGCCCTTGGGAGGCAAGTCGATCGATGTTTGGCGTTTTCAGACGGGTTTGGCCGTAACAACCGCAATCGCCGTAACCGAGATCATCCGCAAGAATCAAGACGATGTTCGGAGGCCGAGCCGCCTCGGAGGCTTGCGCACCTATCGGCATCGCGATGCAGATAATGCAAGTGATGCACAGTTTGCGCAGGATGCTCGGATCGAACGTTTTGCGCAACGTTTTGCACAGTAATCCAAGAGCAGCGGCCATTCTTGCTGAAGTTCGTGGGGGCATTATTTGGCTATCGGGATCTAAGGGAGAGGACGATTGGGTGGTCAGGTAATTGGGTGGTCAGGTAATTGGGTGGTCAGGTAATCGGGTGGTCAGGTAATCGGGTGGTCAGGTAATCGGGTGGTCAGGTAATCGGGTGGTCAGGTAATCGGGTGGTCAGGTAATCGGGTGGTCAGGTAATCGGGTAATCTGGATGTCATGGTGCGTGGCATGGGTGATCAAGTGCTCGTCGTATGAGCGCCGTTCGTTAAGTATAACCGCAGGAGTGCTTGATGCGTACGGATTGCGAACGCGGGATGGTGTGTTACGATCAAGGGAATGATTTAAGTCTTTTGCAGTACTGTGTAATGAGCAGGGCTGGTTTTGTAGTTTTTCAATGGAATAGACAGGGATACAGATGACGAAGATGCCGATTCGCTCCGAGAAGATTCGCTGGGGATTTTTGTCGACGGCTGGGATTGCCAAAAAGAATTGGCGGGCGATCTCGCGGAGTGAAGAAGGGGTCGTGCGTGCGGTCGCAAGCCGCGATGTGAACTCCGCGCAGCGATTCATCGATGAGTGCCAAGGCAATTGTCCATTCGGCACTGCCCCCGAAGCGTTCGGGTCGTACCAAGCGATGCTTGAGTGCAAGGATATCGATGCGGTATACATCCCGTTGCCAACAGGGATTCGCAAAGAGTGGATTCTAGCGGCAGCGAAGAGTGGCAAACATATTCTAGCCGAGAAGCCTGCTGCATTATCGGCAGCGGACGTCGAAGAG
>CAIJIZ010000540.1 GCA_903820735.1 uncultured Pirellula sp. | reverse complement strand
AGGTGGCAAACTGCCACGCGATCCTTGGGGGGGGGAATTCCAATACGATTTCGAAACCGGCGATTCGGAGGACAGCAAAGGTACCGATGCTTTCCCAAGAATTTTCTCCAGTGGACCAGATCGTCAGCCAGGTACTGCCGATGATGTCAGCAATCAAGCAGCCTCCGACGAATCCGATTCAGGTTCGAAGTAAACATCGGCAAGCCAATCAAACATGGCAGTTAGCAGCAAAATGACAATCCATCGTATCCGCTCCAGCATTACCGCGAACTCCTTCGTCACAGCGACCTACCGCAAACATGAGATGTTGCCATCTCGTCGCGGTTTCTCGCTCCTCGAAATGATGATCGTCGTGGTACTGCTCGCAGGTATTCTTGCCATCGCGTGGCCAAGCATCGCTCGGCCAATACGTAAGGCTGAACTGAGCGAAGCAACACAGAAACTGCGAGAAGCTATTGAAGATGGACGCTACCAAGCCATGATGTCAGGTGCACCTGTGTTTCTCCATATCCAACAAGGAGAAAGCGAAATGCGGTCTGGCGGCATAGACAGTCTGATCGCTGGTGAATTGTCTCCCGACCACTCCAATCTCGGTTCCGAAACGCAAAACTCACCCTCCAACACCGCGATATCCGATAGTGCGAACCTTGGAACGAATTCCTACCCTCGCGGAACCTCTAACCTCGCATCGAACAAGTCCTTTAGCCGAGGTCTTGCAGACAAAGATACGAATTCCCTAACCGCTGGAGTTACGACACGAACTTGGAAGCTTCCCGCGAATATCGTTGTCTTCTCAGTTGCTTGGCTTGATGATATCGCCTCTGAATCGCTCGATGAGTCTTTCGATGAAACAGATTCGAGTTCGGCAAACGAACAATCAACCGCAAACAGCCCTTACTCATCGGGGGGCGACTCGCGCTCTGCGGGATCCGATGGATTATCGACTGGGAGCGACGTTTTCGGAGAAGCCGAATCCGGGTCGTCAATGAGTTGGTGCCTTCCAATGAGCGCCGAAGGGCGTGGTCGCGATGCTGAAATCACCCTCTTCGACACCAAGGCTCGCCAGACTATCACAGTTTCTTTCACCGCTGCAACGGGTGAACTTGAGGTTATTCGATGACCGGTTTGGCAAGGTCGCGTTACGCATTTTCCCTTTTGGAAGTTATGATCGCGACGGCCATTCTCGCTGCAAGCGCCATGGTTCTGCTCTCCCTTATCTCGCTGGGGACTCGCTTCGGCAGTAAAGCCGAAACGCGGATCGGTGCGTTGATCCAAGCTGAATCCATCATGGATGAATCAATCCTTGCAGTACAAGCTGGCAGCGATCAGGAATCGTATTCCGCCGTCCTCCCCGGTGGGCAACCGCGAAGCTATCGTGTTGTTATCGAACCGATTCCACTCGCAGACCCCACGGAGATCTCGTCCTCCACCACACAATCGCTCGCAGGTCAGTCCTCAATCCCAACCACGCAGCTGAGCTCACCGTTCAACCCGCCCTCTGGTACCACAACCTCGAGTCCAGATAACGCTATAAATCCACCGCAAGCAAGCGAACTGGTATCTATTACAGTCGAACTTTTTGATTCTGCAAACACAACCGTTTCAAGCGGCCCAGAGGCGGAACCTCTCGTGCAATTGAAACGCTTGGTGCGGCGATCCCCGAGATCGGATACTGCTCAAGGCGTCAGTCCAAGCAATCAGCCACGGACCAGCTTACCGACAAACCGTAGGCAACAATGACACGATCTCTGCGTCTGATTACGAACCGACCAAGCGATGCGCAATCCGATTTGCAGTACGCCTTCGCTTCGTCGCAATTGCATCAGAGAGTAGTTACTCGGCTAGCCTACACGATTCTCGAGTTGATGATCGCCCTCGCACTGCTCTCTGTGCTGATGCTGCTTGGGTGGGGAATGATGGAGTCTTTGCAGCGATCCCAAGAGCGTAGTTGGAAACTGACCCAGCGTGTTCGCGTTCTGCGCTTAACGCGCAACTGGCTGAGCAACGATCTCGACCACCTTGCCAAAGGGACCGCCCAAGGCAGCTTAGCTAACGACCCACTTGCTGGATCAGTGAGTTTTGATGGGGATATCTCCGGGTTTATCGCCTCCGTGGTTCCCTCCCTGGATCCGATCCCCTTTCTACAACGACTAAGCGAATCCGGCGATCTGAACTCCACCAATAGTTCCCTTCAAGACCTGTCGCTTGAGTCGATGACTAGCACGGCCGAAGAAGCAGCGATGGAACAATGGAAAAGCTCCATCTGGGGTTCAGGGTTGATAGATGTTGAATACCGACTGGAACCTGTTGAGTCCGATTCAGATTCACAACCAGTAGCCGAGGTCCAAGATCCTGATTCGATCCAATACGAACTCGTGCGACGCGAATGGATTCCACAATCCTATTTCGACAATTACCTTGCAGCGAATCAACCAGCCAACGGCATCCAAACGCCTCGACTCTCGCGACGTGGATCTGGGGAATCCTCAACGAATAGTTCGAACCCTCCACGCGGTTCGAACCTTGAATCATTGATCGATGATGAATCACAATGGATCCCACCCCTGAGCGAAACGCGACTTTACGGCGTGGTGAAACCCAAGTTCCACTTCTCAGACGGAATTACCTGGCTGTCGGAATGGAGCTCCACAACCCAAGGGGGCTTGCCTCGGGCTGTGGCAATCACATTTGATTTCCCCCCTACATCGGAATTCAAAAAACCTATCCCACCCCCCAAAGACTCGGAGATTGATTCATCAGAAACCGATTCCGAAGAGATGGAAAACCCACTCTTCGACCCCGAGGCCAACGCAGCCAAAGAATTGCTCGAACCCAAATCGGGAAATGAACGATTAATGGATATCTCGGAGAGCACGTACGTCATTATCGTTGAAACGGGGCGGCGAGACCGAATGCCTATCGCGAACCCTTCCTCGCCAAGCCTTGGGGGGAATCGCTAATGACCAAAGCATCCAAGCTCCGGCAACCCAAAACTTTTAAGCGAGTCGAACGCAGAGGGATGGCGTTACTCGTGGTTGTCGTCCTCGTGATGCTTATATCTCTCGCTGCCTACCGGTACTCCTTCGAAATGGAGAACGAGTATCGTCTAACACGCCTTCAAGAAGAACAAGTCCAGGCGCGATTAGCTGCCCTGAGCGGTGTGGAGTTCGCCGCCTCCTTTTTCGAACAACCCCTTGCGCTTAGAAACTCTCTTTTAAATGGAGCCAATCCAGATAAGATTTTCTCTCGCGCTCTTGAAGAAGATGCATCGCGGTCAAGTTCGCAAACTGACGAAGAATCACATTGGCGGTTTGCTATCCTTGGACGCAACCAGTCCTACGGATCGGACGGTACTGCATCGTCCTCAGTCGAGAGTCCCAACGATCTATCGCAAGACTCCAGCAAGAATTGGAAATGGGGCTTCGAGAGTGAGGGTGGAAAACTGCACATCCCAACTTTGTTGAAATGGAATCAACTTCGACCCGGCATTGCAAGAACCATTTTGCTGCAACTTCCCGATGCCGACGAAGAATCCGTCGATGCGTGGCTTGCACAATTCGGTGTGCGAAATGTTTCTGCTGTGGCTCAAGATACGTTAGCTCAAGCAAGCTCGAGTGGTTTACAGTCCCCAATGCAGCGCAAGCAGCGCACAGTAGCAACAGATCGATTACGACTCCGATGGTTCGGTGGTGACCTGGATCAAAACTACCGAATCGATCCCTGGGAAGAAGCCTTGCTAGGTAAACTTCTCGATGACCCTACCAGATCATCGCAAAATGCAAACCCAATGCTCAGGGAACTCTCCAAACTCAACTCAACTGCGACAAACAATTCAGATCCCACCGGTGAGAACTTGACCGATACAACTTCCGAGCAAAGCGGCAACGCTTGGAAAGGATACCTCAGCTGGGTCCAAGGAGAACGAAACGAAAAACCAGACGGT
>CAIJIZ010000539.1 GCA_903820735.1 uncultured Pirellula sp. | reverse complement strand
TCACTGACGTATCGGGCTACTATTCCTCACTGACGTATCGGGCTACTATTCCTCACTGACGTATCGGGCTACTATTCCTCACTGACGTATCGGGTTACCATTCCTCACTGACGTATCGGGCTACTATTCCTCACTGACGTATCGGGCTACCATTCCTCACTGACTTATCGGGCTACCATTCCTCACTGACTTATCGGGCTACCATTGGTTGGCCAACGGCCACGATCGCGTCATCAGCTACTAGAATTCCCGACGAGCAAATAAAAAAAGGGCCCGAAGATTAACTCTTCGAGCCCCCCCACACGCTACTCAAGCCTCTGGCAGCTTGAGGAACTTTCCACTTGTACGGTTCTCATCCAGGCTCAAATGGACCCTGGTTTTTCGTCGCCTCTTCTCGCTTACCCGAAGCCACACCCACGATTTACCTAGACTCACCATTTGTCTGGCAGGGATTCTCCACTGCATGGGTCATTTTTTCGTCCCCCTAGTGTAGAATCTCGGCAAGAGGGCTTAGTCGAATTTTTTTGGGTCGGGGTGATGGCAGCAAAATCAACTGAAAAAACAAAGGATTCGGTGGTCATTGATTCCATCGAATTTCTGCTGGGCAACAAGCTTCCGGGTACACCGGCGGGATATGGACCACCGTCCGAAGATGTGGTTCCAAGAATTGCATTTAGTATCGGCCCGGACGAGTTTTTGCGGCGGGAAGTCATCGAGCATCTGATAGGACTCATGAAGTTCGATTCTTTGGCCGTAACTCGCTTCGATGGCGAAGAAGTCAAGTGGGCGGATATCCACGATGAACTGGCGACCCGGAGTCTATTTGATACCGGTGGACCCAAAGGCGCCTTTGTGCGTAGGGCTGATGATTTTATCTCCAAGAATCGCGATGCGATCGAGCATTGGACTGAGAAGGGGCCCGTAGGTTCAATCCTACTGCTTGAAGTACAAAGCTTACCATCGATTCAAAAAATTTACCGGTTGGCGCAGAAGTATGGCTGGATGATCGGGCAGGATAGAGATCCTACGGATGCTTATATTCGCAAGTGGATTGCTGGATGGGCTAAGAAACGGCATGGACTAAAGCTTACGCCTGAGCAAACCAACTTGATTACCGATCGGATCGGGTTCATCGGTGGATTGGTCGAGTGTGAATTGGCGAAGCTGGCTTTGTTTGCCAGTGAGACTGGGGAAGTCTCCGATCGACGAGTCGATGAGTTGGTTGGGGGATGGCGAACGCAAACGGTTTGGCAACTGAGCGATTGGATCGCCGATGGCGAAATCGCGAAAGCTTTGGGATTGGTCGACAAGTTAGTGATGGCTGGCCAGTCTCCGGTCGGTATCGCAGCACAGTTGTCGTGGAGTTTGCGTCGATTCGGTATGGCAGCTTATGCGTTTGAGCAAGCCGAGCGGTTCCAGTCCGGTAGGCCGGATTTTTCAGGCGTTCTCATGGATGCAGGGTTTCGGTATGGAGAAGTCGAGAAGGCGACTAGACGCTTGAAGCGAATCGGACGCATGAGGGCCAAGAAATTACTAGCTTGGTTGGTAGATTTGGAAGCGCGTCTGAAGGGAAGTCATAGTCAAGAGGATCGAGCGAGGTTTGCTCTCGAAGAGTTTATTCTTCGGCTTGAAGGAGACGCCACACGGATTGCTCAAAATGGACCACAAAACTAATTTGCATGTGAACGGGTTGGGACTCAGAAATTGCCATCAACTTTGGAATTTGAAATTTGACCATTGGGCTTCAAGGGAAGTTAACATGATTTCACAATGCGTTCGATCCGGCTCCTTGGGGTGCGTGACATTGCAGTTGACCAAGTACCTGTGCGCGGTTTGTTTCGTATGGTGTTGGATCGCTTCGGTGGGGACCGCTCAGTCGGTATTCGTTTTGAAGCTTCCCGATGCTCTGAATGCGCTCGGTTCGCAGAACCAGTCCATCGCGAGCATCAATGAGGAGCAATTGGTTGTCCAAGATGCGGCGGGTGGGGTAACCACTTACACGAGGTTGCGCCGCTACGACACCTCAGATGGTCTGTTTGTCGGTTATGGATCGCGAGAAGCGCAAAGGGTGATCCAATGGCCCACCGCGAATCGAGGGGCGATGAAAATCGGTACTCTTCAGAATGGGCGGATTGAGTTTGCGCCGAGTCGAATGGAAGTCTATGCTACGGACCCGAATGTTGGTCAAGGGTTGGTAGGTAGGTCACCGAGCGAGCAACCGATGGTGTTCGAAGAGGGGCAAGGAAACTCCTTGGTACCAGGAATATCATCGGCAGGGAACTCATCGGCAGGGTATTCATCGATGCTGTTGGCGACAGGGGAACCGAACAGCAGGAGTTTCCTTCGATCGAACTGGTCATCTGGAGGAGTCGCGTCTGGCGGCGGGGTTGGCGGCGGCAGTATCGGTGTTGGCGGCGGTGTTATGGGCGGTAGTGTGCAGTTCGTCACCCAAGCAAACGATCCGCAGGCCGCCTGGATGATCACGCCGGTGGGTGGGGACATGGTTCGGGTGCAGCAAGCGGTAGGAAATCAGTGGGCAGCCTTGGGAGTTGATCCGAGGGATGTCCAAGGGTTTGGCAATGGCGTTTTAGCGCAGCGTGGGGCGAGGGCACAAATTCGTTTTTCCGCAGTGAACAATTCTGTCGCGCAGTTATGGCGAATCGAGCAGCAGTTCGGCGGTGGATATTGTTTCGAGAGTGTCGCGATACCAGGATTTGGGATGACTTGCATTCCCAATCAAGGATTGTGGCTTCAACCGCTCGTCTATTCTCCTTGGCAGATTTGGTGGGCGCAGCAACCAACTTTTGCCGTTTCCATGCCGCAGTATCGAATCTCAAACGAGCAGATTGTTCCGAATCCCCCATTAGGTCCAATTTCGCTCAGGATTGCGAACACTCACAGCGAGGCGATCGTTGTGCTGTTAGCTGATCGCCGCAATCCGAATGCGCCTCGCAAGATAAGAATTCCTGCGGGTGGTTCAGAAGTATTGGTATTGGAACGCGATAGTGGAGCGACGATTAACCAGACGACCGAATTTGTCGATGGATTCGGAAATCTCGATCGCCGAGAGTATCAAATTCCAGTGCCACCATCGGTTTTGTATGACGTGAGTGTTTACGAAGAGTTCTTGCAATCCATTGCGATCGATCGCACGGGAAAGAGTCCTAACGTGATCGAAGACGTCAATTACCAGCCCCGCAGTGTTGGATTTCTGCTGCTGCCTCCTGGCGATCAGTTGCAGGATAACAGTGTTTTGGACGTGTATCGCGCTGCGGCCGATTCGAGGAATCCTGGTGCAGTTCGCAAACTATCGCCGAGCGACTACAACAACTCTTCTTCGTCCAAATCATCGAATGGGGTACCATCAAATACAGTACCGGCGAGCGATCCACTGAATGATCTGCTCAAACAGCTTCAAGGGAAGCGAGGGGCGTTTTGAGCGAAGTTGAAAAAAGCGACAGTACTGTAAACGGTGGGGATTTAACCGGTACTGAATTAACCGGTGCCGAGATGAACGGTACAGAGTTAACTGGTACAGAGTTAACTGGTACAGAGTTAGCTGGTACAGAGTTAACAGATACAGCGATGAACGGCGATGGGACTCCTATAACCCAGACGTTGCCGCGTCGGCGCAAGAGTTTGTTCCGTTTGAAGCGGGATTGGCCAATCGTTGTTCTTGTCTCGTGTTTGATCTTGGGGTGGGTGGCATACGCTTGTGTGTATCCTGCGATCGATATACGGCACCGAATCGCAACATCGAAATGGAAGATGTCTCCATCGGATCCTGAGATCAGTTATCAGATCAAGTTTGTGCAGCGGACGGTTGAATACTGTTTTGTCTTTTGGTTCTTTTATCTTGGGGCAAGCATCGGTAGTTTTATCAATGTTGTGGCAAGCCGCACGCCGCGAGGGAAGACGATCGTTACGCGAGGGTCTCATTGTCCGTTTTGCGATACCGCGTTGAGCATGATCGACAATTCACCGGTCTTTGGCTGGATATTGTTGCGAGGCCGGTGTCGGGCGTGTCGCATTCCGATCTCGCCGCGATACTTGATCATGGAAATTGTCGTTGGCAGCTGTTTCATGATTCTCGGTGCCGTTGAGTTGATCGGCAACGGTGTGAATCTTCCTTATCGAGATTGGCAGTTTGGTGCTGGGATCGTCTCGACGGTGTTTTATCCGAAATGGGATTTGATCGGCGCTTTTGTCGTTCATTGTGGATTCTTCGCGGTCTGTTTGATGCTGATCGGATCGCAACTCGATCGATTGCGCTTCCCTGCCCTGCCCTTGTCGATCATGTTGGTGATCGTCATGTGCTGCGTGGTGGCTTTGCGACCATTGGGCCCGATTGGTTGGCAAGAGCCCTTTGGACCGCGGCTTGCGCGATTCCCTCATCCGATCAAAGATTTGATTTTCACGACGGTGTTAGGAGCACTTGCAGGTTTATGTTTTGGAGTGGCGACGCGGTTTGGTTTGCGAACTATTTTAAAGAACGCTTTGATGCAGAACGTGCATACTAGGAGTAGCGACGTCGATGGAGTTAAACGCGAGGAGGAATTCGGCTCCTCTGAGAGTGACGAAATCATCGCATCGAGTGATAGTGCGATGATTGTTGCCAGTGAGGGTTCGGCCGAGGATGCCGGTGATGTCACAAACGTGCCAGATCACGCGGAAGTAGCGTTGCTGGGATGGGGAGGCCATTGGCTCTTTCTGCATGTGCTTGCCGGCGCTTTATTCGGTTGGCAGGGGATTGCAGTAGCAAGTCTGATTGCGAGTCTTGGAGTGTTGTTTACCTGTGGATCGGCCAGTAAGGTTGGTTCGGCGAATGGAAAACGAGGGGGAATGGAGTCTCCTAAACCCGTTTTAATGGCTGATGTGCTTGCATTGGCGATTCTGACCATTACGCTATTCGTTCATCTATGTACGTGGCGTTGGGTAGTCCAACTCTGGCAGTTCTCCTAACGCCGCTTGCTCCCACCTTTTTTCCGAATCGGAAAGGCTCCATCCATGCATTCATTGAGTGTTGACCCGTCGGTCAGTTTTTCGCGTTCCCGCAGACTGTTGCGTGCGGCTTTGTTGGCAGGTTCCATTTTATCTGTTGGCGGGTTTTCCGATCCGGCTCAAGCGGAGGTGAAGTTACCGAATGTGTTCGGTGATTCGATGGTTCTTCAGCAGAAGCAAGAGAATAAGGTTTGGGGTAAGGACAATCCGGGTCAGAGTGTCACCGTAACGATTGGTGATGCCAAGGTTACAGGGAAGGCCGATGCGAATGGCAATTGGGAAGTGAAGTTGCCCGCGATGGAGATTGGCGGACCGTTGACGATGAGTGTTGAGGGAAGTTCCAAAGTGAGCTTTTCGGATATCCTCGTGGGTGAAGTGTGGATTTGTTCCGGTCAATCGAACATGCAGTGGTCGGTTGCTCAGTCGAACGATCAGGACTTGGAGCGGCTTGCAGCGAACTTCCCAAAAATCCGGATGATCAATTTCCCGCAGGTCGGGACGCAGGAGCCGGTATGGAGTCACGACGAACGCAAATGGATGGTGTGCAATCCCGAGAACACCCCTAAGTTCTCCGCAGTAGGTTATTTCTTTGCGCGTCAGATCCATCAAACGACCGGTGTACCCGTTGGGATGATCAACAACGCTTGGGGCGGATCGGCTTGTGAAGCTTGGGTGAATCTCGACGTACTGAAGTCAGATGGTCGGTTCAACAAGTTGGTTGATGATTGGAATCGAAACG
>CAIJIZ010000538.1 GCA_903820735.1 uncultured Pirellula sp. | reverse complement strand
TCGAGTGCATTGCCAGAGATCCTTGGGGCTCATTGCGGGGCCGTGCAAGTTTGACGAACCTGCAAAAAGGTAAGCTTGTTGCGAATCATCTCTTTACCCCATGGTTTCGGTCGCGATTGGCCAAGCTTGATGATCTACAGCTTAGGAATGCAATTGGAAGTGATGTGCAAGTTCCCGAAGTCGATGTTGAAAGTCGACGGGAGGATGAAAGCAGTGAGCGTTCTTTTGCAGTTCATCGAACGCACTCGCCGCGAATCGCAGTCATCGGCGGAGGGCTTGCGGGGATCCAAGCTGCCGGGGTGCTTGCGAAACATGGATGTCATGTAGAGCTTTTCGAAGCTCGTCATCGACTTGGAGGGCGGGTCGGGTCGTTCGATGACTCTGGTTCGAATCGGCCCATCGATTATTGTCAGCACGTTGGGATGAAGTGTTGTAAAGAATTGCTTCGATGGATTTCTGATCAAGGTCAAGCGGACGATTGGCAGGAGCAATCGACTTTGTATTTTCGATCTCGAAAAGGAGTCCCGTTCCGTGTGAAAGCTTGGCCCGTTCCGGCACCTTATCACCTTGCTGGATTGCTGTTGCGTTGGCCTGATTTGACTTTGGTCGATCGCATGGGGATTGCTAAAGGCTTGTTGGCATTGTTGCGAATAAAACCTGATGAGCAGTTCTCGAATACCCTCGCCGTCGATTGGCTAAAAGCAAATGGACAAACGCAAAGCTCAATACTCAACTTCTGGACGACCATTTTGGTAAGTGCTCTTGGAGATCAACTTCCACGACTACGGATGGGTGCGGTTCGCAAGGTGATGGTCGATGGGTTCGCTGCTACTCGGGATGCTTATCACCTCTACGTACCCAAGCGACCTTTATCGGAGTTAGTGGATGACTCATCCAGGAAGGTATTCGATCGGTTGGGAGTCACTTGCCATGACGGATGTGTCGTAACGGGACTTGAGCAAAGCGAGCAAAGGAAATGGAGCGTTGCGGTCCGTTCATTGCCGCAGAGCAGTCCGAACGATCGTCATGATCCATCGAAATTATTCGATGCTGTGGTGGTCGCTGTTCCTTGGCATCGATTAGCTAGCGTCCTTTCGCCAAGCCAATTAAATGAAATGCGGTGGAGTGAATCGCAGGTTCACGCTTGGGCCAGTCCCGGTAAGTTAGCTTCAGCTCCGATTACAGGGGTGCATACTTGGTGGACAAAACGTTGGTTGCCAACTGCCCATGCTATTTTGATCGACCGGACAAGCCAATGGGTATTCCCTGGCCCCGAATCGAGTAGTGGCGACGATGTCGAGGGAGATCAAGAGTTTTACTACCAAGTAGTCATCAGCGGTTCGCGCGATTTGCCCAAGGGTGATCCGGCGAAGATCGCAGAGATTGTCGAAACGGATTTGCGGGAAGTGTTCCCGGAGATTGGCAGTACAGGGGCACGGATGTTACGAAGCAAAGTTGTTACCGACCCGCATTCCGTGTTTTCGGTCGATTCGGTGGGGGTTTTTGAGCAGGGTGCTAGCGTCGACGGTCGGTTGCCGAGCGG
>CAIJIZ010000537.1 GCA_903820735.1 uncultured Pirellula sp. | reverse complement strand
GCTGTATTGGCTGCGGCCCGATACTGTGGAGCCGCGACCACATACTCGCTCTTATCGCCGAAGATCTCGAAGGCTTCGTCGAGGATCGGTCGCAGCTCCGGGAAGATCGGGCAACTACGAATGCCACGACCTTCGTGATGTTCGACCTTCGGCTCTGGAATACTCATCCGATTCATCTCCCAATCGATGTCCTCCCAACGTAGCGACAATGTTTCGGAGGGTGTGCGAAGCCCGCCGTAGCGGCTCAGCCCCAAGATCACTTTCCAAACCGGGTTGGCCTTCTTCATCAGTTGTCGACCACTTCGCGCGGTACAAACTCGTTGACCTTCACCGAGCTCTTTTGCGTCTTTACCTTGAGGAATGGGTTTTCCTCGATGATCATCCAATCGACGGCATCGTGCATGAACTGCCTCGCGAATTGGATCCGCTTGTGGATCGTCGTCGTGGCCATCCCTCTGGCTTTGAGCTTATCGTGAAACTCTTTCGCGTGGCCCGCAGTGATCTGATTGATCCGGATTTCCTCGGGGATGTACTCTTTGAGGTTCGGGAAATATGGAATCAAAGACATAAAGCCCGAATTTGCCGATGATGTATAAAAGTTGGTATACTAAGTCTCGATCGGTATCCTGCGTCTGGCCGGTCGTGATCTTCGAGGAACAGCTTTCAATCGTCACTGTTTGAGGTAAATCCAATGAAACGGTCGGTTTACCTAGAAACAACAGTCATCGGCTACATAGCGATGCGTGCGAGCCGTGACTTACGTGTGGCGGCAAACCAACTGTCGACTCGAGAATGGTGGGATGTTCATCGACCAAATTGTGACGTTTTTGTGTCCCAGTTCGTCATTGATGAGTGTTACCAAGGCGACCCGAAAGCGGCTGATGAGAGAAGGATTTATCTGCGGAACATTCCGGTTCTCGATGCCAATACGGAAGTAGAAAAACTGGCGGAAGTGATTTCGGACGTACTTCAAATACCAGGCAAAGCTCGAATCGATTCCTTCCATATCGCCGTGGCTGCCGTTCATGGAATACAATTCCTGTTAACATGGAACTGCAAGCACATCGCAAACCCTGAGCACCGCCCAAAGATCGAGCGGGCGTGTCGAGACTTAGGCATGGAACCGCCATTGATCTGTACACCATTTGATTTACTGGAGAATTGAAATGATCGATCCAATTGTTGCAGAGATCAGAGCCACCCGCGAACGGATTGCGGAGGAGTCGGGATGCGACGTTCATGCAATCGCCGAGGCCGCGAGGAAGCGTCAGCAGGCATCTGGTGTCAGGACGGTATCGCGACCGAAACGAGTACCAGATGCCAGCTTGGCAAAACCTGTATCTTTGGATCCTGAGTCGGTCCCAAGCGGAACAGACACTTCTGCCCCGACAGTGAGTTAGTCCAGGCAAAACGCCCACCAGTCGGATTTTTGGGGAGTATTCCAGTCTCCGACAACCACCTCTCGAACTCCCCAAAACCATTGGGAAAACACCCAAAAGTTCGTTTCCTGTCCTCTCCGCTGCAAAACCCTGGTTTTCCCAGGGTTTTTCGCATTTCTGGCCAATTGCTTTGGCTTTCCTGCACGTCCATGCACGTGCATGCTTGCAGGTG
>CAIJIZ010000536.1 GCA_903820735.1 uncultured Pirellula sp. | reverse complement strand
TCGGGAGGGTTTGGGAACATTGGTTTCCAAGGGCACTGGACCATTGAGTTGTTTACCGTGCAGCCGATACGGATCTATGCGGGGATTCGCATTTGCCAGATCGCTTATCATGAGATTGTCGGTGAGATCGGCGAGTATTGCAGTTCGAAGTATCAGAACAATCACGAGATTCAGCCGAGCATGATGTTCAAAGAGTTTTCGGCGAAGCGCGAGTATGAGCAGTTGCAGTTGGATTTCGATTCATTGGCTGCGAGTTGTGTGGATCAGTGTGTTGCAGGAACGGTTCAACAGGGATAGGGAGGTTGACAAGTTCGCTTATACTGTTGGGTAGCCTCCTGCCGGGTGGGTGGTCGTAGAAAAGAAACAGCGAATGAAGTAAGGACGGAAGAAGAATCCATGCCACTGATGCAGCAAGCGGAGATTGAGTCTGTAATTCCGCACCGAAAGCCGATGTTGTTGGTCGATCAGGTGCTTGAACAAAACGAAAAACAGATTCATTGTCGCAAGACTTTTCAAGCAGATGAGTTTTTTCTACAAGGACATTTTCCTGATTTTCCGCTCGTGCCTGGCGTTATCTTGTGCGAATGTTGTCTACAAAGCGGGGCGATTTTGTTAGCCAAGGTTACACCGGCTCAGGGGGTGGTCCCTGTCGCTACGCGGATCGACGGGGCAAAATTCAAGAGGATGGTTCGCCCCGGCGAGACGGTCGACATTCATGTGACGCTCAACGAAGTCGTCTCTACGGCTTACTTTATGACGGGAAAAGTCACCGTTGATGGCCAATTGGCAGCGCGACTGGATTTCGCTTGTAGTGTAGCGAAGCCCGAATAAGGTTGCGTAATTTTACAACGCGAATGGAAAGCTAAAGCATCGATGGGGCGAGAAATACGATTGATCAGCGTGGACAAACCGGACACGCCGCCACTTGCGATGCCTGAGCGGTTTCGTTTGGAGATTGTGTATTTCATGACTCCGGGGGACGCGAAAGGTGCTCCGGCGTTGGGTGCGAATGAGTATTGGATAGAACCGCAAAACGTTGAGCAGTGGCTCGACGAGGGTTGTTTTTCGGTCGTCTCGCCATTGGATGCTGAGTCGGTCGCCGAGATTGAATTGACCGAAGAGCACGAGCGGTGGCTTGAGTGGCTCAAGAAGTACGGCGTTTGCCATGTAAGGTTGTTGCGAGAGGAGTCTTGAGAGTGGCCAAGCGCGTGCAGATGGTCGTTGCCGTGGCTCGCAACGGGGTGATCGGCATCGAAGACCGACTGCCGTGGCAACTGCGTGCGGATCTTATGAGGTTCAAGCGATTGACGATGGGCCATTGCTTGTTCATGGGGCGCAAGACGTTCGAGTCGATTGGCAAACCGTTGCCTGGGAGAGAGACGGTTGTGCTGACTAGGCAAGCCGCGAGGTATCGCGGGGCGGATGCCGTTCCGGGCGTTCGGTATGTCGAGTCGATTGAGGAGGGTTTGGAGGGGCTTGCGCCGGAAAAGATCCTATTTATCGTCGGTGGCGCGGAGATTTATCGGCAGTTCTTCCACTGCGTCTCGGAACTTCATTTAACCCGCGTTTTGGCTGATGTTTCAGGGGACACGAAGCTCGATCCGCTCCCTCTGGAATCGTTTGAATTGGTGGAACTTGAGTCATTTTCCGCCGATTTGCACAATCAGTGGCCGAGCCGGTACGAGCGGTGGGTGCGAGTGGTCGATTCGAACGTGTTTTCCACCAGCTTCGGGAACATCGTTTGTTCATAAAGCGGTTTTCTAGTCGACGATTTCCATTGGTCTTTAC
>CAIJIZ010000535.1 GCA_903820735.1 uncultured Pirellula sp. | reverse complement strand
CACATAGGTAAACGTGTTGCCAACATCTGGATCGGTCGAACTAAGCGTTCCTACAATCCCGTTCGCACCTGAATTCTCAGCAATCAAAGCAGAAGAGAGAACAATGTCAGTCGGTGTCTCATTGACGTCACCAACACTGATCACGAAAGCTTTCTCGGTAAACAATCCACCTTGATCGGTCGAACGCACTCGTAGCGTATAACTCGACTTGGTCTCAAAATCCAAACTACTGGTAGCCCGAAGCGAGTTGCCATTGATATTAAACGCTGCATTGTCAGCGTCACCCGTTCCAGCGACCAACACATAGGTAAACGTGTTGCCAACATCTGGATCGGTCGAACTAAGCGTTCCTACAATCCCGTTCGCACCTGAATTCTCAGCAATCAAAGCAGAAGAGAGCACAATGTCAGTCGGTGTTTCATTGACGTCACCAACACTGATCACGAAAGCCTTCTCGGTAAACAATCCGCCTTGATCCGTCGAACGCACTCGTAGCGTATAACTCGACTTGGTCTCAAAATCCAAACTACTGGTAGCTCGAACCGTGTTGCCGTTGATGTTGAACGAGCTATTGTCCGTGTCACCAGTCCCAACAACCAGTGTATAGGTGAAGGTATCACCCGCATTCGCATCGATCGAAGACAAACTACCTACAGTAGCGTTCGCGCCCGAATTCTCGGCGATCAAACTCGACGAGAGCGTTATGTCGTTCGGTGCCGAGTTAACACTCAAAACGTTGATCACAAATGCTCGCTCAGCAAACAAACCACCTTCATCCGTCGAGCGAATTCGAACGGTATAAACCGACTTCGTCGCAAAAACCAAGTTGTCGGTAGCTAGCAGAACGTTGCCGCTGATGTTAAACGCAGTGTTATCAGCGTCACCCGTTCCAGCCACCAACGTATACGTAAAGGTATTACCTACATCTGGATCGGTCGAACTGAGCGTTCCAACCGGAGCATTCGCTCCAGAACCCTCAGGAATCGTGGTCGAAGATAATCCAAGATCGCTTGGCGCTTCGTTCACATCGCTGACGGTAATAACGAACACCTTTTCTGTGAACAATCCTCCTTGGTCCGTTGTCCGCACTCGCACCGTGTAACTTGATTTGGTCTCAAAATCAAAACTGCTCGTCGCTCGCAGTGCGTTTCCACTAATGTTGAATGCAGCGTTGTCGGCATCACCTGCACCCGCAACAAGTGTGTAAGAGAAGGAGTTTGAAGCATCCACATCGAGGGTGCTCAAAAGCCCTACCGTTGTATTCGCTATCGCCCCTTCGACGATCTGATTCCCCGACAAAACGATTTCCGTCGGAGCTTCGTTCGTATTAAGCACACTTACGATAAATGCTTTTTCCGTAAAGAGCCCTCCTTGGTCCGTCGTCCGAACACGAACGGCATAACTCGAACGAGTTTCATAGTCAAAGCTGGCATTTGCACGCAAAGTTGAACCCAACACGTTGAACGCTGCATTGTCGCCGTCCCCAAGGCCAGCCACCAAACTGTAAGTAAAGGTGTTACCGGCATTCGGATCCGTCGTACTCAACGCCCCTACCGACGCGTCAGCGCCAGCGTTTTCAAAAACAAATCCCGGGAAGAGATTGATGTCCGTTGGAGCCGCATTACTTTGTAATACTTGTACAGTAAATGTCTTATCAAAACTCAAACCACCTTGGTCGGTCGATCGCACACGAATCGAATAACTCGACTTCGTCGCAAAGTTCAAGTCGCTCGTCGCTCGCAAAACGTTACCACTGATGTTGAACGCACCATTGTCAACATCTCCCGCCCCAGCGACCAACGCGTAACTAAACGTATTGGACGCATCAACATCGACCGTGCTCAGTGTGCCCACCGTTGCATTCGCACCCGAATTTTCCAAGATTGTCGTTGATGACAACCCGATGTCGGTGGGGGCTTCATTGACATCCGTGACGCTGATCACAAAAGCCGTCTCAGTAAACAATCCATCCTGATCCGTCGAGCGCACCCGCACTGTATAACTCGGCTTGGTCTCAAAATCTAAACTGCTAGTTGCCTGCAACAAGTTACCATTGATGCTGAATGCTGCATTATCGAGGTCACCGGTGCCTGCCACAAGCGAGTAAGTAAACGAATTCGCCGCATCGACATCCGATGTACTGAGCGTGCCCACGACTGCATTTGCGCCCGCATTCTCAGGAATGTTCGAAACGGATAGCGCAATTTCGGTCGGAGCTTCATTGACATTCGTGACGCTAATCAAAAAAGCCTTCTCGGTAAACAGCCCACCCTGATCCGTCGAGCGAACCCGCACCGTATAACTAGACTTTGTTTCAAAATCGAAACTGCTAGTAGCATGCAACACATTACCATTGATGCTGAACGCCGCATTGTCGACATCACCCGCACCTGCTACCAGCGAGTATGTAAACGTATTCGCCGCATCGGCATCCGTTGTACTAAGAGTACCTACGGCTACGTTCGCTTCCGCATTCTCGGAAATCGTCGATCCGGACAGCAGGATATCAGTCGGAGCTTCATCGACATCCGTGACGTTGATCACAAATGCCTTTTCTGTGAACAATCCTCCCTGATCCGTCGAGCGCACTCGCACCGAATAACTCGGCTTGGCTTCGAAATCAAAACTGTTTGTTGCCCTCAACGTCCCACCGACGATTTCAAACGATGCGTTGTCGGTGTCTCCCACGCCAGCGACAATCGTATAAGTGAACAAATCACCTACATCGAGATCGGTGGTGCTGAAGTCACCGATTGCTGTCGGTGCCACTGAGTTCTCAGCAATAACACTCGCGGATATCTGAATATCTGTAGGTGCTACGTTAGGAACTTGTGCCCACAACTCGCCCCCATGCACGTCATCCACTGCAGCAAACACCAAGCGATTATTGAAATTCGCCAGAACACTCGGAGCTATCCCAATCGGGGCCGAAGTTACCGTAGTGGTCCGAACGGTACCCGCTGTTGTTCCATCCGACTGCCAAAGCTCCGGACCATTGATTCCATCGTTCGCTTTGAAGTACACAACTCCCGATACTCCAACCAGTGAGGTCGGTGTCGAACTTGCTAATCCAGGACTAATGTCTCGCAACAATTCGGTTCCAGCAGCGGTCCCATCCGACTTCCATAATTCAATTCCATTTACCCCGTCCTCACCTTGGAAATACACGGTCCCATTGACTCCCGTGATGTAATGAGGGTAAAGCCCTCCCGCCCCGGGGACACTGTCGGCGACAAGCACCGTTCCAGCCGTCGTACCGTCGGATTTCCAAAGCTCACCTCCGGTAACCCCATCCGTACCGCTGAAATACAGCACCCCTCCAACGTTGGCGAATCCTTCGGGATAAGAGCTACCAGCACCAGGTATTAAGTCGCGAACCAGGGTCGTGCCTGCGTCCGTCCCATCGGACTTCCAAAGCTCGACACCACTCGTACCATTGTCCGCAGCGAAATACAGAGTGCCCGCCACATTCACCAGACCAGCACCGTCATTGAGTCCTGACGCTAAACCGGGTCGGATGTCTTTCACGCGCACAGTACCCGCCGTCGTACCATCTGACTTCCAAAGTTCCGTTCCGCCAGCCAAATCGGTCGCTACGAAGTACAACGTTCCATTTGCGTTCGTTAGATTATTAGGAATCGAACCAACACCACCTGCGTTGATGTCCCTGACCATCACCGTTCCAGTTGCAGTCCCATCCGACTTCCATAACTCGATCCCACTCGAAACATTCGTCGCGGTGAAGAACAACGTTCCGTTCACATTCGTCAAGTAAGCTGGTGTCGATGGCGTCAGCCCTACAGAAATATCTTTCACCAATACCGTTCCGGCGTCGGTTCCATCCGACTTCCACAACTCGACACCGTTAACTCCATCATCCGCTGAGAAATAAAGAACCCCACCTACATTGGTCATAGCTGCCGGTCCCGATCCGCCCGCACCCACTACAATATCTTTGACCAATACGGTCCCTGCTCCTGTCCCATTGGACATCCAGAGCTCGGGACCGTTGAGACCGTCATCTGCGGAGAAAAAGAAGTTTCCGCCAGCGGTCGTGATTTCCGCACCAATCTGCGAACCTAAGTTACCAGCTAAAATATCCTTTAACTGCGTTGTCCCAGCTGCTGTTCCGTCCGACTGCCATAGCTCACTACCAGTCAATCCATCGGTTGCTTGAAACAACAATTTACCATTCAACACGGCTAATCGACTTGGATTCGACCCAACCCCAGCGGTCGTGTTGATGTTTTGAACCAGCACTGTACCGGCTGCAGTCCCGTCGGTTTTCCAAAGCTCCACGCCATTGACGCCGTCGTCAGCTGCAAAGAAAACAGTACCGTTGTTATTCTTCAATCCCGTCGGTGAAGAACTACCCGCTCCAACCTGGATATCCTTCACCAAGGTCGTACCTGCTGCTGTTCCGGTAGACTTCCAGAGCTCCACTCCAGAACTCGTTTGGGCCGCGAAATAAAGGGTGGTTCCAACACTTAAAAATTGACTCGGATTACTTCCAACTGCTCCCGCTTGAATGTCGGACACCCGTACGGTGCCCGCATTGGTACCATCTGACTTCCACAACTCGACACCACTCGTGCCATCATCCGCCGCAAAGTAAAGGGTCCCACCGACATTCGTCAACTGTGTCGGATTGGCCGATGATAAACCAGCAAAAATCGAACGAACCAATACTGTGGTAGCTGCGGTACCCGATGACTTCCACAATTCCACGCCATTCGTACCGTCGTTCGCCGAGAAGTACAACGTTCCATTCACGTTCACCAAACTACCTGGAGACGAACTAGCAACCCCAGTTCTAATATTGCGAACTAAGACGGTTCCTGCATTCGTACCATCCGTCTTCCACAGCTCAACCCCATTCGTACCATCGTCAGCCGTGAAATAAACAGATCCGGTAACCGCAGTCATGTTCCCTGGATTCGATCCAACGTTTCCAGTCCGAATGTTTCGAACCAACGTCGTACCCGCAGCCGTTCCATTCGACTGCCATAACTCTACCCCATTACTCCCATCATCTGCACTAAAAATCAACGTACTTCCCAAAGCAACGAAATTCGACGGCGAAGAGCCGCGACGACCTCGCTGGATATCACTAACCAAAGTAGTTCCTGCAGAGGTTCCGTCAGACTTCCAAAGTTCATACCCTCCAACCCCGTCGTCAGCACTGAAGAACAACGTCCCATTGACGTTCGTTAAATTGCGAACTCCCGCCCCATAAGCGCCATCCTGAATATCCTTGACCAACACCGTTCCGGCCGCCGTCCCATCCGTCTTCCAAAGCTCTAGCCCCGTCGCGGCACTTGTAGCCGAAAAATACATCGTCGTTCCTATTTGAACGAATTCCGCAGGAGTGGAGCCTACAAGATCTGGCAAAGTATTGATGTCCTTGACGAACTGCATGTCCGCTGCATACACCACGCGTTCATGAAGCGATTCAATGACTGGCTTTCGCAATCGACGTTGATTCAATCCACCCTTACCACCCAAACGACGACCCAAAAACCGCTTCATATAGAATACCAATACACAAAAAGCTAATTGAACCTAAAAAACAAAACAACAGCCACCTTGCGATGACTGTTGTCTAAAAAACTGCACCAACAACTTACGCAGGAGTATCACGACGATCCGGCGTCGCACCCGTAGTCACCAAGTCGTTGACTTCTAGCGGGCTAGCGAAGAACCAGTCTTGGTTCGCTCCACCGATAAGAATATCCGTGTCGGTATCCGCAAACACCGAATCGGTAATTCCATCAGCCAAACCACTGTTCAGGTACGTGGTGCCGTTGGCTCGCGTACCTGTCCCGTTACCCCAAATGTTCGCGGTTCGTTGAGCAAACGTACGGGTTGAAATCCACTCAGAGTAAATCAGCAACATTGCGGCTCTGTCACGATCATGAAGGGTCGTACCAGAGATGAGCAAGTCATCCCCGCCAGCCCCTTGCAAAACGTCTGCACCGGTACCGCCGAATAGCAAGTCCCTCTGACTTCCGCCAGTCAAGACGTCGTTTCCACCGAGCCCGATGAGAATCGTCGAGAGGGTCGCACGGCCTGTGAGCGTATCATTGCCCGCTCCCCCTGTAACCATGGCAATCGAGGTCATCGCACCCGTAACCGCCGTGGAATTTCCCGCCGTTGTGGTCCCTAAGTTAACCGAGACGGCGTTAGTCCAAGCCGAATAGTCGACCGAGTTAATACCCGTTCCCGTTCCACCGTTGAGATTACCACTTAGACTACCGGTCGGCGAAATAATGAATTCATCGTTCGCAGTGGAACCAGTGAGATTCTCAACTCCAGCAAACACTACAGACGCTGCACCCACGCTCACCGAGCCAGCATTCGCACCACTTAGAGTCCACCGAGTCGAAACCGCCGGTCCAGTGATCGTGTCAGCCAATGTCCCGCCAGCAATCGATGGAATGCCCGCGTAGGTTCCGCCACTGACGACAACTTCCCCTAACGTGTTAACTACCCAGGCTGTTATAGCGTTCGTCCCTACAATCTGTCCTCCCGCGACTGAATTACCTTCTACGCGTTCCAATCCAGAATGACGTCCGACGAGCCCTGTAATCGCGGCCGTGGTCCCAATCCGCGCTTGCAGTGGAGTGGTTACCGCCGCAAAGTTCGCAACGTCTGCACCAGTCCCTGCATTGAGTGTACCTGTAACTTGACCAGCCGAACCAAACACAAAGCTATCGACATCGGTCCCACCCGTTAGACTTTCAAAACCACTGAAGCTAGTGGTTGCATTGAGAGTCCCAGCGTTCTGACCTGTGATATTCCAAGCATTCGGAACGTTCGCTCCAATGAACACATCCGCTGTGCTAACTCCACCAACAAACGACTCAATCCCGGAAATGCCTCCGGTAGAGGTAAGCGTGTTCGTCAACAAGTTCGCCGTGTGAGCGGTGGTCTTGGCTGCCAAGTTGACCGCGTCGACACCGTCTCCGCCGATCACCAAACCGGTCAATCGCCCGTTCGCTCCTAGCACAAAGCTATCCGCTCCGGTACCACCTTGAAGCGATTCAAGTGCGGTGAAGCTAACCACTGAATTCAGCGTACCAATCCCGACACCAGTCACAGAGAAAGTGTTCGTACCGGCAGCGGCCGCTAGTCGGTCAGAACCGAGTCCGCCGTCGTAAGCCACAGCCCCACTGACAACCGTCAACGCGTCATTCCCGTTTCCGGCGGTGATCCGCATCGACTCCACATTCACTGTGCGAATACGCGATCCGTTTGTCAAAATGGTTTGCCCATCTAACGTAAACGTATCGTCTAATGCACTTCCGTTCACCAGCAAACTATCGGTTCCGGCCAAGCCATCGAACAAGAGTGTTGCCCCAGATGGAATTACACCTGAAAACACCACTGCTCCATTTCTGGTTACCAGCCATTGCCCAATAACACCATCGCCTGTGTAGTTGGCAACAAAGGTATCCGCCGCTGCGGTCCCTGATACCAAAGTGTCCTCCGGCATATCAATCACCGTGATCACAAAAGCCTTCTCCGTGAACAAACCACCCTGGTCGGTCGATCGCACACGAACGGTGTAACTCGATTTGGTCTCAAAATCCAAGCTATTGGTTGCACGCAACGCGTTGCCATTGATGTTGAAAGCCGCGTTGTCGGTATCGCCCGTTCCCGCTACCAATGTGTAAGTAAACGTATCACCGGCGTTGCCGTCGGTCGTGCTCAAGGAACCTACAGCAGCGTTCGCTCCCAAGTTCTCTGCGATCGAACTCGAAGAGAGTGTGATGTCGCTAGGAGCAGTGTTACTGCTTGTCACGTTGATCACAAACGCACGCTCGGCAAACAATCCGCCTTGGTCGGTCGTTCGAACCCGTACCGTATAACTCGACTTGGTCGCAAACACCAAATTATTGGTTGCTCGCAACGCAGTACCACTGATGTTGAACGCTGCATTGTCAACATCCCCAGTTCCCGCCACCAACGAGTAAGCGAAGGTATTACCAGCATCCGGGTCGGTCGAACTGAGTGTTCCGACCGTAGCATTCGCCCCGGAATTCTCAGGTATCGACGTCGAAGAGATCGCCAAATCGGTAGGAGATTCATTGACATCAGTAACGGAGATCACAAATACCTTCTCGGTGAACAAACCACCCTGATCGGTCGTTCGCACACGAACCGTATAACTCGATTTAGCTTCGAAATCTAAGCTGTTCGTCGCTCGAAGTACGTCACCACTTAGGTTGAAGGCTGCGTTATCTGCATCACCCGTTCCCGCGACCAACGTGTAAGTAAACGTGTTGCTCGCATCCGGGTCGGTGGTGCCAAGTGTACCTACCGTCGCGTTCGCTCCAGAATTCTCGGCAATCAGAGCCGAGGAAATGACGATATCAATCGGTGCCTCGTTGACATCCGTCACACTGATCACAAACACCTTCTCGGTGAACAAACCACCTTGGTCTGTCGAACGGACTCGGACGGTATAACTCGACTTGGTCTCAAAGTCCAAACTACTGGTTGCTCGCAAGCTACCGGCATTAATATTGAAGGCTGCGTTGTCAGCATCACCTGTCCCCGCGACCAACGAATAAGTGAAGGTATTAGCTGCGTCAGGATCCGTGGAACTGAGGGTTCCGACCGTGGCGTTCGCTCCGGAGTTCTCGGCGATTACAACGGAGGACAAAGCTATGTCCGTAGGTGCTTCATTTGCATTGGTCACCGAGATGATGAAAGCTTTTTCAGTAAACAATCCACCTTGATCGGTCGATCGTACACGAACGGTATAACTCGACTTCGTCTCGAAGTCCAAGCTACTGGTCGCCCGCAGCGAACTACCGTTGAGATTGAACGATGCGTTGTCGGTAGCACCCGTACCGGCTACCAACGTATAAGTGAACGTATTCCCCGCATCGATGTCAGTTGTACTGAGATTTCCAACGGTTGCATTCGCTCCCGCATTTTCAACGATAGTGGAAGATGACAATGCGATATCTGTCGGATTTTCGTTCACATTCGTGACGTTGATCACGAAAGCCTTTTCCGCAAAGAGTCCACCTTGATCGGTTGTGCGAACTCGAACTGTATACGTCGGCTTGGCCTCAAAATCCAAAGTATTCGTCGCTCGCAACGCATTCCCGCTGATGTTAAACACCGCGTTATCGGTGTCTCCCGTACCAACAACCAAGGTGTAGGCAAAGGAGTTCGCTGCATCCGCATCGACTGTGCTAAGCAAACCAACGGTCGTGTTTGCCAAAGATAGTTCCGCGATCTGGTTCGACGACAACACAACATCCGTTGGTGCTTCGTTGATATTGATCACACTGATGATAAAAACCTTTTCGGTGAACAACCCACCTTGATCGGTGGATCGCAATCGTACGGAATAACTCGACCGGGTCTCGTAGTCAAAACTATTCGAAGCCCTCAATGTCGCCCCATTGATGTTAAACGCTGCGTTGTCCGCATCACCCAAACCAGCCACCAGCGTGTACGTGAAGGTATCACTTGCATTCGGATCTGTGGTGCTCAACGTACCAACCGTCGCGTTAACTCCCGCATTTTCAAAAATGAATGGTGTAGGCAACGCGATATCTGTCGGGGCGCCATTTCCCGCTGTCACCGTAATCGTAAAGACTTTTTCCGTGAACAACCCACCTTGATCGGTCGATCGAACTCGTACCGAATAACTTCCTTGAGACGCGGCAAGCAGATTCGATGTGGCTCGAAGTGCTGTTCCAGAAATGTTAAAGGTAGCGTTATCGGTACTGCCCGTTCCAGCCACCAACGAATATACAAACGTGTTACCGGCATCCACATCAACCGTGCTCAACGTACCAACCGTTGCATTCGCACCCGAGTTTTCAGGGATCGAGGCCGACGATAAACCGATATCTGTTGGCGTTTCGTTGACATCGGTTACGTTGATGATAAACGACTTCTCAGTTACCAATCCACCTTGGTCCGTCGATCGAACACGAACCGTATAGCTCGACTTGGTCTCAAAATCCAAACTGCCGGTCGCTCGCAACAACGCGCCGCTGATATTGAAGGCAGCATTGTCGGTATCTCCCGTTCCAGCCACCAGGGTGTAAGTGAACGTGTTCCCTGCATCGACATCCGTCGTAGCTAACGTACCTACGGTCGCATTTGCACCCGAATTCTCGGCGATGCTGGTTGCCGATAAGGCGATGTCTTTCGGAGCTTCATTGACATTCGTAACACTGATTACGAAAGCCTTTTCAAATAACAACCCACCCTGATCTGTTGTTCGTACGCGAACCGTGTAACTAGATTTGGTCTCGAAATCGAAGCTGCTGTTCGCGATCAACGCCCCAGCACTGATGCTGAATGCCGCATTATCGGTATCGCCAGCGCCAGCTACCAAGGTATATGTGAAGGTATTACCAGCATCTGCATCGGTCGTGCTAAGCGACCCAACGGTCACGTTCGCACCTGCGTTCTCGGCAATGGTACTTGCAGAGATCGCGATGTCGGTCGGGGCTTCATTCACGTCGGTGACGCTGACGACAAATGCCTTCTCTGTAAACAGTCCCGTTTGGTCGGTCGATCGAACTCGTACCGTGTAACTCGCCTTAGCTTCAAAATTCAAACTTGCCGTTGCCCGAAGCGAATTTCCGGCAATGTTGAAAGCAGCATTATCCGCTCCACCAACACCTGCAACCAAGCTGTACACGAACGTATCGCCGACATCAGGATCTGTAGTGCTCAACGCGCCAACCACTGCATTGGCACCTGCATTCTCAGCCACAACACTCGAGCCTAAAGCGATGTCGGTCGGAGCATTGCCTGCTACCAACTCACGCCACAACTCCCGTCCGTTGGTCTCGTTAACAGCTGAGAAATAGACTTGCCCATTGACATTGGTCATCCCCAATGGATCGATACCAAGAACAGTTGTTGTCAGGCTCGCAGCACGAACCGTCCCTGCATTCGTTCCGTCAGAGACCCACAACTCGCGCCCTTGTACACCGTTGTCTGCACTGAAGTAAACCTTGCCCGCGACTTCAGTCAGTCCCGCTGGACTCGATCCTGGAGCTCCAGCCCACATATCATTAACAAGTACTGTCCCAGCGGCCGTCCCATCGGACTTCCAAAGCTCCGCACCGCTCACCCCGTCAGTCGCTTGGAAATACACCGAACTTCCAACCGCCGTCAAACCGCTGAGCCCAGAAGATTCCAACCCGGTGCGAACATCATGAACCAACTGCGTTCCTACCGCCGTACCGTCGGACTTCCAAAGCTCGACACCCGTAGTTCCGTTATCCGCACCAAAATAGAGCGTTCCAGCAACATTCGTAAGCTGAATCGGATATGCACCAACAGCACCAGCAACGATTCCACTGACCAACTGAGTTCCTGCCAGAGTTCCATCAGACTTCCACAACTCAGTCCCTTCAACTAGATCGCTTGCCGCAAAATACAACACCCCGCCGACATTGACCAATCCCGAAGGATTCGACGAAGCGGCAGTAGTACCCGGCTGAATATCTGCGACTAGAACTGTTCCGATGTCGGTCCCGTCGGACTTCCAAAGCTCGACCCCGGTGACGCCGTCATATGCCGAGAAAAACAAAACACCATTAACGTTGGTCAAGAGGGAAGGGTAGGAGCCGAAGGTCCCAACCTGAATGTCCTTAACCAAGACCGTTCCTAAAGCAGTACCATCCGACTTCCATAGCTCCAACCCGTCCGTCCCGTTATCCGCCGCGAAATACAACACTCCGCCAACATTCACGAGGTTCGCTGGTAGCGAACTGTACCCACCAGCCCACAAATCGGAAACCATTACCGTGCCGGCTTCGGTTCCATCCGTCTTCCACAATTCAATTCCGTTCGTACCGTCATCGGCGGAAAAATACAACGTGCCATTGACGTTCGTCAAATTTGCTGGAGTACTCGACAGTTCCCCGGTCGCGATATCAGCAACCATTCGCGTTCCCGCTGCTGAACCGTTCGTAACCCACAACTCGACGCCATTGACTCCGTTATCCGCTGTAAAGAACACATTCGAACCGACAACCGTCGTGTTCGACACCAACGAATCCTTGGTGCCCGCTACAATATCCTTCAACAAAGTCGTACCAACAGCCGTGCCGTTCGAGACCCAAACCTCAGAACCCGTAACTCCATCATTCGCAGTAAACAGCAACGTTCCATTGAGACTGAACAAACCTTGCGGATACGATCCTTCGCCTGTGGTCGTCACGATGTCTTTGACAAGCGTCGTGCCGGCGACAGTCCCGTTCGATCGCCACAGTTCGGCACCCTTGACACCATCGCTCGCGCTAAAATAAAGCGTCCCGCCGACGTTTGCTAGCTCCGCAGGATAGGAACCGAAGTCACCTGCCTGCAATTCCGCCACCTCAATCGTTCCCAACGTGGTCCCATCGGATTTCCATAACTCCACCCCAGAAGCAAGCTCATAAGCCGAAAAATATAGCACGCCGTTGACGTTCGTCAGACTCGTTGGATTACTTCCACCGCCCCCTGGCTCAATGTCCTTGACCATCACGGTGCCGTTGAGCGTCCCGTTGGACTTCCACAATTCAAATCCATCAACATTGTTGCTTGCTCGGAAATACAAAGTCCCGCCGACGCCCACTAACTCAGCTGGATAGGATCCAAAAGCACCTGTAGCCAAGTCCCGAACCAACGTCGTTCCGATCGCCGTTCCATTCGATCGCCACAATTCCGTTCCGTTCGTTCCGTTATTCGCAGCGAAATACAGCACACCACCGACGTTCACCAGATCGGCCGGAAACGCACTAGCAGTCCCTGCGCGTATGTTGCGAATCAAGGTCGTGCCGGCATTCGTCCCATCAGACCGCCACAACTCCACTCCGTTCGTGCCGTCATTTGCGGTGAAGTACAACACCCCACCCATCTCCGTCAAACTCTCAGGCTGAGAACTTGCAACCCCAGTCCGAATATTGCGAACCAGTGTTGTTCCAGCTGCCGTGCCATTGGACCGCCAAAGCTCGTACCCGTTGACCCCATCATCCGCGCTGAAATACAGCACCCCGCCGACGTTCCGAAGGGACGCTGGATTCGAACTTGCAGTCGGGTGGATGTTTTGAACCATCACCGTACCTGCCGCCGTCCCGTCAGACTTCCACAACTCATACCCATTCGCCCCATCCGTCGCACCGAAAAACAACGTCCCGTTGACATTCGTCATGAACCTAATACCAGAACTCTCGCTCCCCGGACGAATGTCCCGAACCATCGATGTGCCCGCCGATGTTCCGTCCGTCTTCCACAACTCCGCACCAGTCGTAGGCGTTCCCGCCACAAAATACGCTACAGTCCCAACCTGCGTGTAAGCCCCGGGATCTGAACCAACTGTGTCCACCTGAACGTTGATATCGCTTACCAATCCAAAATCTGCCGCCATCACCTGGCGAGAATCAAGCGACTCCATCATCATCTTGCGAAAAGCACCACGCTTGCGACCCGATTGCTCTCTTCCAAAACGAGACATCCAATTTGCCATCTCAATTCACCCTAATACTCAAAGAAAAAAAGCCAAGCTACTTGCTCGAAACTACATGTGTGAACATTCCACATCGCGGAAAAACGCGAATGAAATGACTTCCAATTCCAGGGATTATTAGCGGAAGAGAGTACCGCCAGAAAAACGATCAGCCTGAACCAGCTACGACTTGATTGTCCGAATAAGCACCGATAGGCAGTTCAAGTGAGACCAAAAAAACAGGAATGGAAGGAACTGTGCGGGCACTGCGACAATTCACATCGACGAGAACAAAAGGGCCGTCGGATCCATCGCTCCAACTCGCTCTGCAATGATGGAACATGGAGCCGAATTTTTCGTGCTCATCTTGGCGGATGATAGTAATCAAGTGGGGTATTTGCAACCCCCCCATTCGGAAACTTTCCGATAACTGTTAAGTAAGGAAATTTTAAGGCTTTACGTCACAAAGAGATACCGCGAGCCCTGAGCAAGAAAAAGGTTGGCGCAAGTCAAAATTAATGCCGCTCCCGAACCCCTGGACACTTCAATTTGAAGTGCATTCGATTTAGTCGGGGGATTCATAACCCACATCCGCAACTACGGTCTGACTGAACCATGCTTACTGTTGAATATCTTCGCGTCAAACGGATCCTTCGGGGGCGATTTTCCCCCAAGCCCTTCCGCAGCGGGCTTTCGCTCTAATTTAGCGATCTCTTCTTCAATGCCTGCCAACTCCAACGCATCGATCACCACTCCAGCTCCGCCCGTCTTCGGCGGCTTGGATAACTTGGCGCTGCGATCCGCCACGATCTCGCTGGACTCCCTAAGCTGCTTTTTCATCCCCAAGCCTGAAGAATTGCCCACCGATCCCCCAACCGACTTCGATGTTACCGCATGCGCGGTCCGAACCCCTTGCTCAAGGTTACCGGCTTCCAGCCCTCCTGCGCTAATCACCCGATTCGCGGCCGCTACGCCTGAATCACCCGATGGCAATCGCGATAGAGACTGTATCCACTGAGCGATTCGCTCAAGATGAATGCGGTCCTCGTCGCGATTCAGATTCAAACTCGCATTCCGCTGCGTTCCGTGCGATTGAGCCGCATACTTGAGCAAATCGGATTCGGTCGGATTCTCGGAATCAACATATCGCAACACTCGTTCTAAATTACGCTCGTTGATCGATGCGGCTTGCTCCCCAACTGGCTGAAAAATTTGAAAAGGATTCTTCGCCAACATTCCATGACAACCCGATTGACCGCACCTTGCGACAACTACCGGCGTGACCTCCGTTTGAAAACTCTTCCGAACATACCCAGGGATCGTGTGCGCTGGATACGAAGAGACCAATCGAACTGGTTCCTCAACGTCTAAACTGGGCTGATTTATTCCTTTGCCTAGCACTCCAGGCTCTGGGCTGTGGACTTCGACCTCAACCCCAACATCCTTCACCCTTTCGCTATCGTGCCCTAAACCGCTAGGCAACTCGATCCCCTGCTGGACCATCGCGCGTCGGACCGATTCATCCTCCAGCAACGCCTGCTTGAGCTGCAAATCCAATTGCTTGAAACGCGGATTCTCCGAAGCTTGCTTCTCCAACTCCAAATAATGTTCGATGGCTTGATCAAGCATCCCGTTTTGAATGCACCACTGGGCTAAGTGCCAATGCTCGCCAGTCCCCCACTTGCGTATCGCTTTCGTCTGGTACTTATACAAAGCTTCCTTGCTCGCACCGATTGTCAAGATCTGTCGCTTTGATACGGTAACCTCTTTGCCCTTGTCCATGACAATCGTCACCGAGTCCGCTTGCGGCTTGATAAACCCATGCATCACCGCCCCATGCTGCAACAACACATACCCTTCGCCGTAATGAGCTAATGGTGCCGATCCGCCCGCCGCACCTCCCGAGCTACTAGTGCCCCTTGATGCCGACTTCGTTGCTGCCGACTTCGTTGCAGCCGTATCGCTTTGCGCAAGCCCCAACGTTCCCGGCAACAAACTACACGAGACCATCAAGCCGAATAGGTTCCGTCGGATCGATTCCCCAAGCTTGTTCGATAAACAAGACCTAATGGATGTGAAATGGAACGTCGTTGGCATTTCGATAGGATCCCAAAGGGCTCTGCTGAGCTTGGTTAAATCACGGCACTTGAAAAGTTACGGCAATCCTCAATCAGACCCCGCACGCCCCTTAAGTAGCAATTTTGCAGTAGTTCACGCAAGCCAGATCCAAGCCATTCTTAGGGAACTTCCCCTATCCCCCATCCACGCCAATCGGTATCTGTATCGTCTGACACTTCGATGCTGCTACCAAATTGCTCCAAAGTGAACCGTCAATCCAGGAAGCATTGCTAAACCACGCAGACTAGGAAAGCTGGGCTAAATGGGTGCTAGGAACCACCCGAATCCTCAACTAAAATAACGGCATCACAACAGCAACTGAAAATACACCACGTCCCCACCCACACTCAACGATTCACCGAGATAACAACTCGAGATTACAACTTAGGAAGAAAGCTGGTACGGAAACATGTTCACTAAGCTCAACACAGCACAAAACGATCGAGCAAAGATCAACTCAAAACGTAAGAAGTCCTCGTCGAACCGATTCGCATCCCTCCTCGCTCTCCTCGCGTTCTCCCAAGCCCCCCAAGCACTAAACGCTCAAAGCCCCGAATCGACGCCCTCAACAACCCCTTCCAATACAGCCCCAATCGTCGGTACACCTCAAGACCCATATCTCTGGAACGTCGTCAACCAATCACTCGGCGAACTCGATCCAACCCGACTTCCCAACGTATCGGCCTCCCGTGAAAACCTTGACAAACAAGTCAATCGCTTCGAACAATTCCTCGACACATCACCGACCGAAGGACCTGCTTGGAAAAAATTTCTCCATTGGGACGAATTGAAGAAAACCCTCGCAAGCCAAAACCCAAACCCCGACCGGATCGTCGAGATCGAAAAACGCCTTCGACAAAACTACCCGGGACTAGAACGCTCGGAATACACGGCGCTTCGCGATGCACTAGCGAAATACTCTCAAGATTTGCGAGTCGGCTCGAAACCCGATGAGACTATGCAAATCTTGAAGAATCGACTCACCAAGATCTCCGAGAGAATGCAGTTGCCCGACATGCAACGCGACCCCATCGCGATGTACGATCTGGCCCAATTAGCAGCTTACTTGCAACAGTCGAATCAAGCCCCCACGTTGGTATCGAACCTGCTCGGTCGCTATTCCCATCCTAACGTCCAAGTCCTCGCATCCGACGATTTCGTTCGCCAAGCCTTCTCCAGACCCGTCGCCCAATCGAGCCCAGTACACGAAGTCATCCTCGGTACAGATATCCACGGCCAAGGCTTGCTCTGCGGCAGCGTCACTCCCCTATTGGTCAATAATCCGAACCAAGCAACCTTGCGACTGCTTATGCAAGGTGACTTCTCCAGCCAAAACAAAGGATACAACCGTAGCGTTGTGCTCAATACACGCGGGCAAGCCGATGTCGTCGCTTGCGAATCCCTTACACTCGGAGATTCCGGCCTCACTACCCTCGGAGATACCGGAGTTGATGCAACCCTTCGCACCACCATCGATAGCATCGAACACCGCTCCAAACTGGTTAGAAAAATCGCTTCGAAGCAAGCAGCGAAAAAGAAGCCGCAAGCCGACGCCATCGGCGAGGCTCGCATGGAGAATCGAATCCGAACCCAATTCCATGATCAACTCGGCGAACAAGTCACGGAAGCCAACGCGAAACTACGAAATGCCCTCGAAACCCCAGTCCTTAAAAGACTCGGTATCGCCCCTCCGCACCGCACTTCTTGGTCCACCTCCGAAGAACTCGGTCTTCAGTGGAAAGTCCAATCCGGAAGCCAACTCGCGGCGGATAATACCTGCCCATTCCCAAGCGATCCATGCGGGCTTACGATTCGCGTCCACCAATCCCTCGTCGGAAATCTCCTTGACCCGGTCCTTACCGGCCGAGTTCTCCGCAGCGAAGAAATGGATGGATATACCGCTCAATTCGGCGATGCAGCCCGAGGTATCCCACGAAACCCAGACGATGGACCTTGGGCAATCCACCTACGAGGCTTTCGCCCCGTCGATGTAATCTTCGATGACTCACTCGTCAAATTCCGCATTCGCACCTTGAAACTCGAGCGAGAAGACCAATCGCTCGATCAAGCCGCGACGATCGAAGCAGCCTACCGAGTCGTCCAAGGTGACGACGGCACAATCCAACTTGAACGACAAGGGGATCTGAACGTCGAATTCGTAGGAAAAGCGCAGCGCGGCGTCTTAGGCGTTACCCTCCGCACATTCCTCAAGGACAAATTCGAGCAATTGTTTCGCCCGCAACTGTTCGATAAACCCGTCCGTTGGGCAGATCGACTCCCCGAACAATTCCGCGACTTGAACCTCTGCTCCGTCGCCCTCGATGACGGGTGGCTGCAACTCCAAGTCCGTAAATAACAACCCCATCTAGCCAATGTTTAAAAACCTCGGAAATATCGCAGGGCTGATGAAAACCATCGGCCAATTGCCCGAACGGATGCGCAAACTCAAAGCGGAGATGGAAGCTCGCCGCATCAACGGACAAGCTTGCGAGGGCGACCATCGCGTCTCCGTTGTCGTCAATGGTTTAGGATTGGTTCAAACCGTTGATATCTCGGATTCATTGCTTCATCCAGAACACAAAACCATCGCACAACGCTTAACCCTCGACGCGATGAACGAAGCGATTGGACAAGCGAAGGAATTACACGTTCAAGCCATCCGCGAACTCTCGCACGGCGTCGAACTTCCTGGCCTAAATAGTATCCTCGAAGAGATGGCCAAATAGCCCCGAAAATCTACACGCTCAAATCCACACATTGAAAGGAGTTTACTCATCCATGGCTATGGAGAATTTTTCCAAGCACCAACAGTCGATCATCAAGAATTACTATAAGAATCGCGATGATGTATCTCTTCAGCGTGCCCAAGAACTCCTCACGGAACTCTATCTCGCCGAAGGCAAAAAACTCGAGAAGGCTTGGGAAAGCCTCTTCACGAACCTCGAACGCATCGGGATCCCAGCAGATCAACTTGAGCATCTCAAGAAAGAACGCAAACCCGAACTGATCGCTAAATGGCTCGAGAAAAAACTGTAAGCCAGCCACGAACTTGTAGCTGTTAGCTAATCGTGGGACATTGCTAATCGATAGGGGGTCCTAAACACGTGGGGCGTTCCTAAACACGTGGGGCGTTCCTAAACACGTGGGGCGTTCCTAAACACGTGGGGCGTTCCTAAACACGTGGGGCGTTCCTAAACACGTGGGAGGGCCTGAACGTGGGGGGGCCTGAACACGTGGGAGTGCCTGAACACGTGGGAGGGCCTGAACGTGGGGCGGTCCTCCTGGGCCGTCTTTGCGAGCGCAGCGAGGCGTCAAGCAGCAGCATAAGAGACGCGCTTGGAAACTTGCGCGGTCTGCGGGCCAGGAGACCCGCACCACGATCAAGCACGCACCACGATCAAGCACGCACCACGATCAAGCACGCACCACGATCAAGCACGCACCACGATCAAGCACGCACCACGAATGATCTCGCTGACTGTTCGCTAACAGTTACTGACGGAACACAGGTGCTATCGCACCGAATAACTCCGGACTCCATGCCAAGTCGGTATCGACCACAAACAAACTGCCAGCCTTCGGTGCTCCAGGCCTACGGTCCAAACTCATGTGCTCGACCGCCGTGGTGATGACCAGCGAAGCTTTGCCGGCCCGCTCCACCCACTGTGGACAAGTCGCTTGCGGACTACCGATGGTTCTCCACTCACGCTCGATCTGGCCATCAGCCAATCGAACTTGGATGGTCCGACCGAAATCCGCTGGGTTAGGATTGTACAACGAGATAATGACACTCTTGCCGTCAGGCATTAGCGTCATCCCATCGGGAACTCCCACATCCTCTCGCAGATCGACGACAACCCGTCCGGCATCCAAGCGACCGTTGGCAATGTCCAAACGATACGCAACAACTTGACGAGTCGGTGAATCGATATCGAGCAAGTCGACCGAACCATCCTCGCGACCTAAGATCACCTTGCCATTGCTGCAAATCTGATCGTTTCGCAATTGGATCAATCGCTTGTCAGAAGCACGCCACAAGTACAATCCGGCCTTCTTGGTCTTGAACTCCAAATCTTTGGTACCGAAGATCAAGTTCCCTTCCCAAACCGCACCGTCATTGATGATCGTCCCCTCGACTGCTGCATCAACTCCTTCGATGAACGGATGAAACGATCCGTCAACGGGGGAGAAAATACCGACAGTCCGCTCACATCCCACAACAAAGTTGCCTTGATCGGTCGGAAAGGCAAACCCAGGTCGCCCAGGAAGTTCATACGATTTATTGGTGCCACTTTTGAAGTCGTAGATGTTCAGAGAACCCTTCGTTGCCGATGGCCCATGCTGAATCGCGACCCACGAAAATCGATCCGCGCCAAAACGCTCTGCGCTCAGGGGATACGGGCCCTCGGGTAAAAACCTAAGGGCCTCGTCTTTTGGATCAAACAGCTCTGTTGCGTTGGTGGAAATCACGCTTGCGCCTTATCAAATGCAGAATCAAATGCTCGGTTGCTTGGTGAGAAGTCTAGCTCCTTGACGAACTTGGCAGCCTCGCGTGCTCCGAACTCACGCTCCATGCCACTGTCTTCCCATTCAACACTCAAAGGTCCAGCGTATCCGATGTCGTTGAGCGCACGAATGATTTCCTCGAAATTCACCCCACCGCGACCTGGGCTACGGAAGTCCCATCCGCGACGCGGGTCACCGAAATTGAGGTGACTGCTGAGAATACCGGACTTGCCATTGAGTTTGGTAACGGCATCTTTGATGTGAACGTGATAAATCCGATCCGGGAACTCACGAATGAACTCCACCGGATCAACCCCTTGCCAAATCAAGTGACTTGGGTCGAAGTTGAACCCAAACTCAGGACGATGCTTGATCGCATCCAAAGCCATCTTGGCAGAGTAAATGTCAAAGGCAATCTCCGTAGGATGGACTTCCAAGGCAAAGCGAACTCCACAAGTCTTGAACTCATCGAGAATCGGATTGAATCGGTCTGCGAACAACTTGAAACCGTCGTCGATCATCGATTGAGGTACAGGTGGGAACGAGTAGTTCAAGTGCCAAATGCTCGAACCGGTGAAACCGTTGACGACCTTCACGCCGAATTTCTTCGCCGCATGCGCAGTCTTCTTGAGCTCTTCAATGGCTCGCTTATTAACCCCGGCTGGTTCTCCATCACCCCAAACATACGGAGGCAAAATCGCCTTGTGCCGACCATCGATCGGATCACAAACCGCTTGGCCTACCAAGTGAGCGCTGATCGCGTGACACTGCAAACCAAGCTTGTCCAAAAAGTCACGCTTCGCTTTGCAATAACCATCGTCCGACATAGCCTTGTCGACTTCGAAGTGATCGCCCCAGCAAGCCAATTCAATCCCGTCATATCCAGCTTCCTTGGTAAACGCAGCCATCTTGGATATTGGAAGATCGGCCCATTGGCCAGTAAACAAAGTGACAGGTCGTGCCATCGCGTCGCGCTCCGAACTTAGGAAAGGTTTGTTTTGGAAGGATTCTACGAACTCGAAAAACGTGTTTTCGAAGTCGCCCAAGATACCATCAATCCAACAGTTCTCCAAGGATTCGAGTACAATCCGCCGAAGGGCTTCCCACGGTTTTTCCTTGCCGGCTTTCCCAAAAGCATGTTTCTGATAGATAAAATTTCCGTGAACGAGTCCCATCGCCCCCTCAACCCACCCAGCGAATCAATGCCATGCAGCCGACCTTTAACCCGCAATCTGCTTCCCACCCGTGCTTTGATACTCGAATGCTCCACTTCGCCTTGCACTGCCTGATCGCAGGTGTTTTCCTCTGCTCTTGGGTGCCCCTCCAAGCCGATGACCCGCAGCCCAAGGCTGCGAACCCTTTTGCACAGCAAATCCGCCCCCTACTAGTGAAGTACTGCGTCGGTTGCCACAATCCCTCCGACGCGCAATCAAACTTGCAACTCGACTCCTTAGCCGCTATCGAAAAAGGAGGGGACGCAGGGCCTGCCATCACCCCAGGCGACGTCGATTCCTCCTTGATATGGCGACGTATCGCCGGGCTGGATGAACCACAAATGCCACCCGAGGACTCACCACAACCCTCCTCAGAAGAAAAGGAAATCCTGAGACTTTGGATCGAACGCGGTGCCGAAGGCGAAGACGCTCCCATGAGCCTTCAAGATCAATGGCGACTCCTCCAAGCTCAACAAACAAGTCTCTCTTACTCCAACAGCCCTAAACCAAAAGCCTCTTCTATCCCCGCTGCAATCGCTATGCAAGATTCAAGCATGCTTGTCGGTCGTTACGGATACGTCGAACGCTTGCAATCCAACCCAGAGCACCCGCAGTGGACTTCCATGGATCGATTGGAAATCATCGGAAAAGTCTCTCAGCTTCGCCTCGATCCTAAGTCGCGACGTGTCGCGATCGCCTCCGGCTTGCCTGGATTTGGCGGCCAAGTCACAGTAATCGAACTCGATGGACTTCTTTCTGCTCCCGACTCGAAAGACGCTCCGCAATCATCGATAGGGTTGAGCAGCGCCAAAACGTATCGCTTAGAAGCCCACCGCGACATGCTTTACTCAGCCGTCCTTCACCCCAGCGAGCCCTGGGTTGCTACCGCCGGCTACGATCGAATCATTCGGCTGTGGAATTATCAATCCGGCGAACTCATTCGATCTTTCGAAGGACACAACGGTGCGGTCTATGACTTGGACTTCGACCCCACTGGTGAAATCCTAGCAAGCGCCAGCGCGGACGAGACCATTAAAATCTGGCGCGTCGACTCGGGACTCCGACTCGATACCTTTGGGCAGTGCGAAGCCGAACAGTATGTCGTTAGAATCCTTAACGCACCGAGTTCGCTTAACCAATCTAAACAGACACCAACTCAGGAATCATCGAAGCGACCAGCGGGCACCTTGGAAATCGTCGCATGCGGGGCAGACCGACGCATCCGACTCTGGCACCTACCCTCCCTGAGTGAACCTTCAGTAAGCCCCTTGCGGCACGCAGTTTTTGCTCACGAATCCACCATTCACTTGATGGCACTCTCCCCCGATCACCGATTCGCCTGCACTTCCGCCCAAGACAACACATTGAAAATCTGGGACACCCAGCGATGGGAACTGATCGAAGTCCTGCCGAAGTCGACCGAACTGCCAACCTCCTTGGCCTGGATTCCATCCACCCCAGCAAAGATCCGATGGACAACGCTCAATGGCCAAATCCACTCCGTGGACCTGCCTGCAAGCCTCTCTGCAACGACGAGCAACTCGCCTGCATTAGCAACCTCGACACTCCCGACAAACCCAGGCCCTAAAAACCCAGGCCCTAAAAACCCAGGGCCTACAAACCCAGGGGCTTCAATTCCTGGAAATCTAGGCCAGCCCTCAACTGCATCACGGATCGCATCGAAACCGCCAGTTGACCCTCAAGGGCTTACGCTACCTGCCTTGGTTGAAGGGGTGTTTCTTCCCGAAGACCGCCAACGCGGTGGCGACTGGTACAACTTCGCAGCGAAACAAGGGGAAACCTTGAAAATTGAAACCATCGCTTCGCGAGAAAAATCTCCATTCGACAGCCATTTGGAAATAACCGATGAACATGGTGTTCCTATTTTGCGAACTCGCTTACAAGCCGTACGCGAATCTTACTTTACGTTTCGCGGAAAAGATTCAACCACCATCGATGATTTCCGGTTGCATCGATGGGAAGACATGGAACTCAATGAATGGCTTTACGCCAGCGGCGAAGTAGTCCGTCTTTGGCTCTACCCTCGTGGTCCAGATTCCGGTTACAAAGTCTACCCCGGCAGCGGTTCGCGCTACACCTTCTTCGGGACATCTCCCGTTGCTCACGCCCTGAACGAGCCCGCTTGGATCGTACGTGAATTGAAACAAGACCAAGCACCGATTGCAAACGGCCAGCCGGTCTTCCCAATCTATTATGCCAACGACGATGACCCCCAGCGTCAAGCGGGTAAAGACTCGGTGATATTCTTCACTGCACCGTCCGATGCAACCTATTTTGTCCGTGTCCGAGACACCCGAGGCCTTGCCGCCGAGACCTTCCAATACAAACTTTCGATCGCTCCACCCAAACCCAAATTTTCAATCAAACTTGAAACTCCAGAAATCACACTTCGGCCCAACGTAGGTACCGAATTCATTGTTGCTACCGATCGCTTCGATGGCCTGAATTCACAAATCGAAATCTCCTTCGAAGGACTCCCGGACGGACTAAGCGTTGTTCAGCCACTGAGGATCCAAGCGGATCAATTGCGAGCCATCGGACAAATCCGTTCCACAACAGGTGCCTTGGAAAATCTTCCTAAAGAATTTGAAGTGACACTCCATGCGAAAAGCGTCGCAGGGGATCAGGAATGGACGAGCGATACAAGCCCCAAGATCAAAGTGAAAGTCAACGAAAAGCCGACAATGAAACTTAAAATCGTTGACAAAGCGGCTCCCGACGATGCACCACCGTTGACCGCCATGCGGATCAAACCCGGAGAGACCATCTCTGCGAAACTTGTGATCGAACGCGGCGAAGCTGGCAGTGAGATTTCCTTTGCCGGAGATATCTCCTTTGGTGGCGACGACAGTGGCAGAAATCTGCCTCACGGATGCTTCGTCGACAACATCGGACTCAACGGTTTATTGATTCCTAACGGCCAATCGACCCGAGAAGTCTTCATCACCGCAGCCCCGATTGTGGCACCGCAAACATATTGGTTCCACTTGCGGGCCAACGTCGATGGGAACCCAACGACGCTACCAATCGAACTTGTCGTGCTGCCAGTGGAGTCACAGTAAGCCGAAAGTAGTTAGCCTAACGTGGTGTTGGGCCCTAACGTGTTGTGGGTCCTAGCGTGGTGTGGGCCCTAGCGTGGTGCGGGCCCTAGCGTGGTGTGGGTCCTAGCGTGGTGTGGGTCCTAACGTGGTGTGGGCCCTAGCGTGGTGTGGGGCCCTAACGTGGTGTGGGTCCTAGCGTGGTGTGGGCCCTAGCGTGGTGTGGGCCCTAGCGTGGTGTGGGTCCTAGCGTGGTGTGGGTCCTAGCGTGGTGTGGGTCCTAGCGTGGTGTGGGTCCT
>CAIJIZ010000534.1 GCA_903820735.1 uncultured Pirellula sp. | reverse complement strand
TCGAAGGTGAACGTATCGGTATCGGCGATGGTACCTGAAGGAGAATTGGCAGCCGTCCGGTAGTTCCGACTGGTCATTCGACCTACCAAGTCGTAGTTGTACGTGACGGTGTCTCCTAGCTGGTCCTGCTTGCGCAGCACTCTTCCTGCATTGTCGTAGACAAAGGTGACGATTCCGTAGCCGGTCTGACCGACGGAAGTCCCGGAGGTGTGATCCGGATAGGTTTCCGTGAGTTTCAAGCCCCGCGAATCGTACGTGTAGCTGGTCGTCTGATTCTCAGCGTCGGTAAGCGAGGCCAGTTGGCTCAGGGCCGTGTATGCAAAGGCCGTCGCTGCACTGATCCGGTCGGTGGTTAGCTTTCGACGATTGCGTGCATCGAAGGTTATTAGCGTGTTCTTGTTCTTCGCGTCGATCTGCTTGATCGCATTGCCTGCGCGATCGTACTCGGTTTTGGTCACATCGCCGAAGGTGTCGGTTCGCTGGGTGTTTCTGCTTAAAGCATCGTAAAGCATATCTGCACCGACATTGTTCGCATCACGCACCGAGAGTTGGTTCCCTGCTGCATCGTACGTAAGTGCCGTCGTATTGTCCAATTGATCTAGCGAACGCAGCGTGCGACCGGCCGCATCCGTCCAGCTCTTGGTCGCATTCCCCAGGGCGTCGATACTCCTGGCCACCAAAACCGTGCCGTAACCCGACAAGTTGGTCGTCGCATCGTGCTGGACCGTCGACCAACTGGCCAAGGTGTTGAGTGCCGTACTACCTGAACCACGGTAATTGTTCAGTTTTCCACTCATTACGGTTCGGCCAACGGAATCTGTGATGCTGAAACTGATTTCATCTTCGCCGTTGATCACCACGCTGGCGCGACCTGGAGCCGTCGTCGAACTGAACGTAATACCAGCACCGCCGTTGGCCTGCGTATCGGCCAACTTGGCGATGGCATTGCTGAGCGAGACACTGAAGGTTCCGGCACCGCCAGTTCCCAGTTTCGAGACCGTCACCCCAGCCGAGCTGTCTAGCCCCTGGCCGTCGGTCAGATTGCTGTCGTAGAGATACTGGGTCGTCAGCCCATCGGCCAAGGCCACTCCGTCGATGCCCGCTATGGGAGGATTCGAAGGATCGATTTGTCCACGGGCACTGAGCCAAGCCGTCTGGTAGATCGGACGCCCTCGGGCATCGAGTCGCGTCGTGGACTCCGAGAACGTCTTTGAGTCGACTGGATTGGCATAGTTGCTGCTACTGCTGGTCACATCTGAGACACTGATCGTGTGGACGACTTGCCCACGGCTATTGGCATTGGTGATCGAACCATGCCCCAGAGGGTCGATGTTTAATCGGGTCAGGGCGCAGCACCCTACGTCGTCGTAGGTCCAGACATTCCCTCCATAGTCGGTTCGGGTCGCTTGGCGACCGCCAAGATCGTACGTAAAGCTCTCGGTGGCCGCATCGGCAGTACCGGGTGCCTCGGTGTGGGTGGCGACTCGATTGCGGTTGTTGTACGTCCAGGTCTCACGGGCTTTGTTCGAACCATTGCTGTCCCCAGAGTCGAAGTAGCGAGGCGAGCGGACCTCCGTGACATTGCTTGCCGCGTCGTAGAGCGTGTCGGTACGCGCCTCGATCGAGGTGCCGTAGGCGACTTTTTGAATCACGAGTCGACTGCGCGTGTCATATTCCATTTTGGTGCGCGTGTTGAGCCCATTGTACGAATCGGTTTTCCTGCCCGAAGCGTCCAAGACAAGATCCGTTACGATGTACTGGGCGTTGGCATTGAGGTCTCGGCTCACCCCCAATAGCGCCTGAGAGAGGGTCTGTGTGCCACTCGGGGACGGAGGACTCCACTGTGGGACCATCCCCTGGATCGTGCGAATCAAACGACCGTCGGTCGCGTCGTAGGCGTAATATGTCGTTCTCCCATACGGATCGGTCCGACTGTACAATTGGTCATTGTTGTACTGTGTGCTAGCCGTCAGCGTCGCTCCAGTTCGTGGATAGGACGTCGTCTCCAGGACACGCCCACGGTGATCGTACTTGTACTGCGTCAGAGCACCATCGACCTTCGTCTTGTAGACCAGATCCGAGCCGTGCACGTATTCGTAGGTGGTCGTCGAGGAGACGCCATAGGGAGTGGCCGTCTCGGATCCTCCGCTTCCGCGTACCGCCGAAGCGACCGTTTTAGTCGTAAGACGCTGCGCCGCATCGTATGCGTAGCTCGTCACCACATTCAGCCGATCGATCGTCTTACTGACCAGCCCCGTTGCGTTGCCACTGGTTGCGTATTCGATCTTATCGGCCGTGCCATCCTGGTACTGCGTTTCGATCTTGCGCCCCATTGCGTCGTACACATACGTCACCACTCGGCTTTCCGGATCGGTTACCGTGGCGATACGCCCCGCAGAATTGTAAGTAAAGACCGTCGTCGGACGCGCACCACCGGAGCTATCGGCAGGCTCCAAGATCTTCCACAGCTGATGGCTCGAATTGTACTGGTAGTCCGTGCGGTTGTTCCTCGCGTCGATCGTTGCCGCAAGTGCTCCAGCACCGTTTTGCCCCCATGCAACGTACTCCCATTTCCGTACCGCGTATTCCGACGTCTGGACATCGTTCGTCGCACAGCGGTTGTAGGTCGAGGCTCCCGTGTACGGATCAAATCCCACCACATTCGTCGAATTATCCTTCAATCCCACGTGCTCTTCGATCAATCGATTTTCCGAGTCGTAAACGTACTTGATGACCTCCCCGTTGCGGTTCCTCTTACGCGTGACCTTCTTGGCCCCATTGTAACAGTACGTCTCGATCGTCCCGTCGCTGTACTCGCTTCGTATGATCCACTTATCGGCATCCCAAAAATGATTCACCGTCGTGGCATCTCCACGTTGAATCTTTAGCCCCGATTCGCTCCCATTGTAAAGATACTCCTGCTTGAACAGCGTGTCTGTCGTCCCGGTAAATCCAGGCGTTGTCCCCATACTCGAGGTCATGCTCGATGCGTACGACCATCCATCTCGGAAATAAGCAGAACTGAACAATTCCTCGGGGTGACCGACTCCCTGCGAGGTCGCCGCCCCGGCAACGAACTTCATCCGGCCTGCCCCCTCGTAATGAAACTGCTGTGGTGCACCGTTGCGAACCATCAAATACGTCACCTCGTTGGCACCATTGGTCACCATCCGCAGCGCATTGGGGGGGATCGTGTTCGACTGGTTGTTGATCACCGCAGCCAAATTGCTCAAAAACAGTGTCTTGACCTGATCCCCCTCGGGCGCAGAGCGATCTGCGATCTGAACCGCCACCGATCCAGCATACGAGTCTGCCGTGAAACTGTACGTCGAATCCGGACCCACAGGATTCGAAACCGAGGCAAGCTTGGCACCCGTCCCACTGCCGTAGGTGTAGCTTCGAGTCTGGCTACCCGGGCCGGTAATACCGCTGACGACCCAGCTGCCCGACACCTGAGTCGTCTGATACGTAAATGTCAGCGTCGCACCGTAACGATCCGTCACGGTGTCGATCTGCAAGGCACGTGTCGGGGAAGCCGCCAGTTCGGCTGTCGTGAAGCTCTTGTAGCTGACCGTCGTCTCACCAATGAGCGAATGGTACTTCACCGGACGGCCTGTTCTGCCACCGGTGGTTCCAATATCAAAGAGCTGAAACAGCACATAGCTGCCATCCCATGCATCGGCCCTGGCGTACTTGGCACCATGAAAATCGCTCGAGTCCGATGAACTGATCACCGACATGTCCGGTTTCAACAGCGTGATCTGCTTCAGCGGGTCACGCTCCAAAGGCAACGCAACCGAAAAACTCGCTCCGCTGGCATTCGAGTTGCGGCGATAACTCATCGATCGCATGTTCAATGGATCAAACGAACTGATGTCGATCTGCTGGCTACCGCCACTGGCAATCCGCGTTACGGTTAGCGTCTGATCGTAGTTCGAAAACATCATCGGACCGAAGTTGCCAGGAATCGACATCGCCAGTGGACGCATCACACGCACCAGGCTCACTCCCGTGGGCTGCTCGGACTTGATATCGATCGCACAGGTCGCGATGTCCATCGATGTATTAGCAATCTTCGAGCCCTGAGAGAATAGATCAGCACCTCGCATAAACGGATCAAACGTCGGTCGCAGGCGCGCAGGGCGAAACCCCGGAGGGACCATCAACGACCAAGGGGTCAGCGGCGAGCCACACCCCCCGGTATCACACGAGGATTGCCCAGAGCTTGACTCCTGACAGTCTCCAGTCGGGCAGTCCCACATAGGAGTATCGTCACTGGGCTCGTAGTTGTAGCACGGGCAACTGGTCGTGATGCTGGCCATCTGTGCAGCCAACGTGTTGGTGTTGATAACGTGGTTCCCCATGCCAATGTTGTTCGTACCTTCAACACTCGGAAACGTCTGGCCAAGGGCACTTGTCATTGACAATATTAACCACAATGCAGCCGCAGACGTCGACTGCTTAATCCATCTTGGTGCTTGAGGACCAAGGAGAGCAACAGACATTGATACCAAGGATCTGATCAAGGTCGGGGCGTGATTCATCATCATAAAACCTGACAGGACTTGCTAAAGAGCCGGGTGTGTGTGCCACAAAACTGGCAACTCTTTTCGTCAGTAGCCTAACGGATCCCCAAGGGCAATTGCAACTATGGGTGTGCGAAGTTTACAGGAAAAACCACAAGGATTCCCGATTTGATGACGTTTTCATGGATCTGGTGGCAGTTTGGTACAAAAACCAAGGATTTTACCAGCCAGGGTCGCCGAAATGATCATCTGCATACCCCTCTTTTGTGCGTCGGTAAAAGCGGGAAACGTCGAGCGAAGTCCCAGCATGTTTATGGATAATCGTTAGTGAGCAGCACTGACAGCTATCGGTAAAAATCTCACCTGCGAATGTGGATTCCGCATCCGATAGCCCATAACCACGGCAATACTGGGCAATATTAAAAGGTGGTTGGTACTTGCGCATCGCATGGATGCATTCCGGAGCCTCTCGTCTGAAATGTATCCTCCACAACGCATTGAGGATTTTGGGAGACGCACTTCGGTAATTGACAAGATTGTTGGTAAAAAGGGTGATATGTTTTGTTGCATCGATTAAATCATCGGCAGTATCGAATGACTGATTCGAATCTATCGGTGATTGAAAAAAGTCCCCCCACCGCTCAAGGTTTTTGGAAACCAACTTTTGTCGCATACTCAGATTACTTGCAATTAGATTGCGGATCTCCGATCGCCATGCATCGTAAGGCTTTGAGGCAAGCAAGCGATTCAGTGGGAGCTTTGCATTTTCATCCTCAAGGATGGCTAGATATCGCTGGCCTGAAAGAGCCAATTTAATCTGTGAAGCCGCTAGTCGACTTTTGGTGGCAAGAATAAGCCCGTTGTTGGCTGGGTTGGTTTGGGATTTTACAACTGGCGAAGCATCGAGCATTGCATCACTATTCATGAGCAAGCTTCTTCGGATCGAAATCTTTGCCCATCGTATTTGCATTTCTTTTTCTGCTCGAGCTGCTTGCACCATCGATCGCGTGACCATGGAATGAGACCGCACGAGGATTGCGCTGCACAAGGCGAGGAAAAGAAGTACAAAAACAAGAATTACCCCACGCCTAGCTCTCCGAGGGCGACGCACCTTACGATTGGATTGCCGTGAGAAATTCCGCACTAACGCCATGACTATTATCCTACAGTGATGATCGGAGCGTGACTCTTTGTACTTCTTCGTGACTCGTCAATCCGGCTAATACTTTCTCTTCGCCTGAATCTGCCAATAGCTTCATACCCTGGGATACCGCATGCTCTCTTATCGCAGAGGCGTGGCTTGACCTTGTGATCAATCCTCTAATGGGCTCATCGACCAGAAGTAATTCATATATTCCGATCCGACCACTATAGCCGAGGTTTCTACAACTCTGGCATCCTTTGGATCGCCAACCAAGGGAAGGTGCCTGCAAGTCCAGCGGTTGCTTGCACTTCTCGCACAACTGACGAACCAGTCTTTGAGCCAGAACTGAAACCAGACTACTGGCGACCAAGTATGGTTCAATTCCCAGATCAAGTAGTCTGGTGATTGCACTTGCAGCATCATTGGTGTGGAGCGTGGAAAACACCAAGTGACCTGTCAGTGATGCTTGAACTGCCATCGCTGCGGTTTCAGTATCTCGGATCTCCCCAACCATAATAATATCCGGGTCTTGGCGGAGAACGCTTCGAAGCCCACTTGCAAAGGTCATCCCTTTTTTGAGATTGATCTGGGTTTGCGATATGCCTTCGAGCTGATATTCGATGGGATCCTCTAGCGTTACTGCGTTGCGTTGCGTGGTATCAAGTTCTTTGAGTGCGGCATAAAGAGTGGTGCTTTTACCACTTCCGGTCGGCCCTGTTACCAGAATCAAGCCATGCTCTACGGTAATAGCAGTACGGAATTTCGATAGCGTTTCGCTGTCCATGCCAAGCTCTGGTAGCTGGTACAATCTTGCGCTCTTATCCAAGAGTCGGATCACGATCCTCTCGCCAAAACTTGAAGGCATCGATGCAATTCGTAAATCAATCGACTTTGAACCAAGATAAACCGTGGCGCGTCCATCTTGAGGCAGTCGCTTCTCGGCGATATCCATTCGTCCGGCTACTTTAATTCGAGCTAAAACCTCATCTTGGATATCTTTAGGGATTTTTTCCAAATCTACCAAAATGCCATCCATTCGTATGCGCACAAGAAGAGCGTCCTGCTGTGGTTGAAAGTGAATGTCTGAGCTTTTTTGCTGAATAGCCTCGAAAAGAATTCGATTCACCAAATCGATAACCGGAGCTGAAGCTTGAGCTTGAAGCAAGTCCGACTCGGAATCCACCGCTTGCAACTGAGCTTGGATGATGTCCTGGCTAGCCGGGTCCTCATTTCGCTCGACCAGTTTTCCCATGCGGAATGACTCGTATTGAGAATTGATGATCTGCTCAAGCTCAAGGTCGCCAACCAGCACTTTTTCAATTGGTTTCCCAAGAAAACGACGAATACCATCAAGGACAAAGGGTTTGGCGTCTTGACTGTGCACCAAAACCTCAACATTTTTAACCGTGTCATCTAATCTCGATACTGACTGCAAGCAAAAACGTTCACGCCGACAGAGGTCGATCGAGACTCGATCGAAAAACCGGTGGGATAACGAACCCGAATCTGCGTCTGCTTGGTCACTCATGAGCGATTTCCCTAAGACTGTTTATTTACCGGACGATTACCCATTGGGCCGAGGTCACATCCGAACTCGGTTTTCTTATTCGATAGAGGATCGACGATGGAGCGGGACTCCATGTTCCTGGGATCGGATTGGTGTTTCCATTGGAATCGCCCCGTAGAAATTCCACTGAATCAATACTCCAAGTGATGGTTTGACTTTGAAGCAAATCGGAATTCCACAAAGGCGAAAGTGCCTGCCCTACTCTAATTTCAGCATTGCTTCCATAGGAGCGTCGAACAAGGGTACCTGGATCTGATCCCAAGGTCGACACTTCGTAGGTCACGATGGAGTTAGGTGGAATCGCAAGCGCCATTCCTGCATCGAGTTTTGCGATCCATCGAGCTTGCGATAGATCGGTCCAGAGGATTCTGTGATAATTTCCCTGCCAATGATTTGGCATGTGTTGAAAGCGTTTCCTTTGCTGCTCTCTCAGCGACGAAAGAACGCCGGTGATTGCTCCAATCATGATGACGCACAATGATAGTGCCAAAAGCAACTCAACGATTGTGATGCCTTTTCGTTTGCGTGTCACCATTCGCTCCTCCCGAGGACATCTTTGTGGACCATGACTTCAGCCATGCTCACACTTTTTTCCGGGTGATCATGACGATGCAATTGGACACGAACCACCACGAACGGATCGTTTATCTCAGCCGCTTTGACAAGTTCAAATGAACAGTTCCACTGACTCTCAATGTGAATGGTTCTTTGCTTTCCCGTTGTCGGAAAACCTTTGGCAAAGCAATCCTGTAAAATATGCTCTAGAATTCCAACGGCCTGCAGTTTTTCGTCCGCTCGTTTTCTCCGCTGCTCCAGAGTGGATGCAGCGACGATCAAGGCTACAAGTAACGAACCCAATAAAGCCAGTCCAACAACAACCTCGATGAGCGTTGTTCCATTACATCTCCTTTGATTCACCGGTACCTCCTGCAATCTCAAGCAATTTTACGGTCTCTTTTTCCCGGATCTGAACCCTGTAGTCATTTGTCCCTCGACCAGCTTGAAATAAGATTTCCCCCAGATGACTGGTTCTGAAATCGGAGGTATTGCCCTGTGTTTCGGAGATTTTCACCTCGATTCTAGGATCGAAGTACCAACTTGCAAAGATCTCGCCCGTGCTTCGAACAGCCGTTGCACTCCATCGACCATCAGAGTGATTGATCACCAGTTTTGCAGATTGATATTCGGTAGAACTTCTGAGGAATTGGTCGATAACCAACCATCGTTCGATGGCATTGAATACTCTGGATTTGCGTAACGGACCATCGAATTGAACGGAAACCATTGAGGCAATCACTCCAAGAATCGCGACGACCAGGAGCACCTCAAGCAATGTGAACCCCGAGCGAGGTCCAGAAGGTCCAGGCATCATCAATTCTTCCTTCGTGACTTGGCAAGCTCTACGCTGGTTATGTCGCGGTCCGCCCCAGTTCCCCCCTCTCTACGATCGGCTCCCAAAGAGACGATTTCGAATGGAGTGGAGTCTCCCGGAGATCGATACTCGTAGCTATTTCCCCAGGGATCGCTCGGAAGAAAATCGAGCAGTCCTTCCGGAAACTCGTCAGATTTGGATACCAGTACCTCAATGCCCTCGTCATTCGTTGGGTAGCGATCGAACGTCGCATAGAATGCCTCGACCGCCTGACTCATTCGCGATATTTCGATTTTCGCAATACTCTGTTTACTGCGAATCAGATAGCTTCGGATACTAACCGAGACGGCGCTTGCCAGTAGAGCAAGGATCACAAGTGAAACCATGAGTTCCACAAGCGTGAATCCTTGCTTCAGCGGGTTCACTGGAGAAGAGACAAATCGTTTTTTCGATACGGTTCTATTGCTCTGACAATACATTTCCCGTCTCCAGTATTGGTAGTAGTGTGGCTAAAAGGATGAACCCAACAATTAAAGATAGACCGATAATAAGAACTGGTTCCAAGATCGAAGCCAGGCGATCAGCCATGAGATTGACCTGCGAGTCGTAATCATTAGCTATTTCCAAAAGTAACGTATCGAGCTCCCCCGAATTCTGACCAAGTGTAAAAACCTGCACCAATCCAACAGGTAACAGATTTGACATTGATATCGCTCTACCAATATCAGCTCCCGTTTTGATCCGAATCCTAGCTGTGCTAACAGCTTCTTTTATCGGAATATTAGTTATCGAATTCTCAGCGATCGCCAAAGCAGGGATCAGCTCAACCCCAGAGGACAACAGTGTACCGGTAATCATACAAAGTCGCGAACTATTTTGCTTCATGATCAACGGCCCGAGCACCGGCGTTCTCAGTAGAAGCCCATGCAGTATCCTCTTTCCTTTTTGTGTATTCAATGCAATACCCAAGAATACTCCGCAAGCTCCAATAGCTAAAGCACCATGCAAGTAGTGTCGCAATAAAAAATCTGAGACTGATTTCAGGATTCTAGTCGGCCAAGGTAGTTCTTGTCCGAATTCCTGCAGGCTCTCGAGCAAGGTCGGCACAACGACCGTCATTAAAAAAACGTGACGCCAATGCTGAGGGCAAGCACCATGGTCGGATAGAGCAAAGCAGATCCAACTCGATTTCGAAGCCGCTTCTTTCGCTCTTGGAACTCCGCGGCCTGCTGAAGGATCGCGGGTAAGGTTCCGGCAGTTTCTCCCACATGCACCATCTCGATCAAAACGCTGCTGAATATTCCCGAGCATTCCCGCATCGAATCAGCCAAGGTGCTCCCCGATTGAACACTGTGACGAACCCGCAAAAGCCAAGGCTTCATCCTTGAGCTACTTTGTGTGATTGCTAAATCCAGCGCCTCGACGACAGGGCAACCAACACGAAGCAATGTGCACAACTCCCGAACAAACCAAGAGACATCACTCGATAGCCAGTAACCATTCCAATGACTCCCAAGAGAGTGGAAGTACCCCGCTGCCAAATGCTTAGAGTTCGATGATTCGTCCAGACAGCGGATTGATACGAAATCGATGTGTTGGCGTCGAAGGAGTTCACGAGCCATTCTCGGAGATTCCGCGATGATCGTCCCGGAGATAGGCCTGAAAAGCTTCGAACTTCGGGTTCGGTACTCGTAAACTGGCATACGAATCCGCTAAACTAAAGGGCGAGGAAGTAGTTTTCGAATCGGTGTCGTCGGAAGGAATCTTATCAAATCTGATATGTCCTGTCATCAAAAAGGGCCATCGATGTGCAGCAACATCTAGAAAGAACTTTGCAAAACCCCTTGCCAAATCGAGCGACTTGCTTTCGAACCACACTTTTGTTTGCATTCGCCATGCTGCTGATGCCCAGCGGATTCGCCATCGCTATCCCAATCGACCCGGCGAAAGCTGATTTTGAGTCCAAATTGGGTGAAGTTTCAGAAGATCAACAGGGATGCCGAACCGTAAAGCTCTCACTGGGCGATCGCCTCAATGGTGAATTACTTGAAATCAAATGGTCGATTCTCAATAGCACAGGACACGACTTGAATCTGCCTCGGAGCACTAGCTCGTGCGGTTGTATCAAAGGTGTCCCATCAGGGCTAGCGATCGAAAACGAGAGAACGAAGAGCTTTGGCTTTCAGCTCGTGGTTCCCAAGGAACAGGGCCCCAGCTCGAAACAGCTTGCGTTCTTTGATACGGCGGGTATTTGCCGAATTCGGCTTGATATTGAGCTCAATGCCGTTTCTCCTTTCCTGATACAAGACACAATTCCACTGGATCAAGAGGGGAGACAACTGGTGAGCGTTCCGATTCGTTCACAGTCCAAGGATCATCATTTAGACAGGCACGACTTAAGCGTCGAGGGCATGGGAGTCCTTGGCTCTCGATGGATCAAGGATCAAGAAGGAGACCTTTCAAGCGTGGAATTGGACATCGACACAATCGCCATGGGAAGCAACTCCGTTTCGAAAGTAGTGTTTGAGTTCACCTCGAAAGATCAGGGAACTGTACTCTCAAAAGTTGAACGTAGTTTTTGGATGAAAAACCGCCCTTTCACGAAGCCAAAGATCGTAGCATTAGGACGTAAATCAAATGCTTGGGTCGGCGACTTCCGACTCTTCGTCGGTGAAGTCAATGGCCCGGTAACGAACATGGATGTGTCGAACATCAAAATCACGAATCCAGGCGGAGCTAAGGTCAGTTCGGTCCCTACTATTGAAGTTCATGCAGTGGATCAAAAAGACATGGTAGCCGGCTTGGATTGCACGATTCGACTGGAAGACAAAAGCAACGAATTGCATCCAGGAGCGGTGGTGACACTGTCGTTTTCACTCAAGGGTAGAGATATTCAGGTCAAGTGTCTCGCCACACGATAACTCATTGGTGGCATTACGATGGTCAAATTCGAAAGCAGCATCGAGCAGTATGATTGGAGACGCCCCCGGCAAGCACTCGATCGCCTTGCATCCATCTGGCTAGTCCCACTTTCCTTTATCCGAAACAGGCTCCTGGCTGGTTGAGCATCGAAAGAAGATCAAAATGCGAATCTCAATGTTTTCATTGGGATTTCCTCTCTCCAAAAAGAGAGTGTTTTCACGCTGAGGAGCAGCGGGGAGCCGGAAAATTTCCCCCAATTCACAAAGCCGTGACCTAACGTGTCACAGACGTAGTAATGATAGCTATCGAGATAGGCAGTGGCTTGGTCTGGATGGAATCACCCAGGACACGAGTCATGGACTGGCGGGTGGGATATCCAAGCTAGGAATTTTCATCGTGGATGCCGTGGGCAGGCCCTGCCAATCAAATTTTCCGTGCGTCAGCCGTTTGGATTGCTTGACGTTTTGATCAATGAAGGATCGGTATGGCTAGTTGATTTTCAAGGTTTATAACATGACTGCTGTTCGAATCCCGCGTTTGTCGCGCCCCGGTGTTTTAGAGTCGATCGATCCAGAGCGATTGTTTGCTTTGCTCCACCCCCACGCTGATTTTTTCGCAAATCGGTCCGTCACTATCGAAGCACCTGATTCTATCGATTGCCAAGCTGTCATACGCGAGATAGCCAAGGCGGATCGGGAGACGCCAGCAGACTTGCTCGACGCGATCTCATTGATTGATGAGTTAGCCAACACAGTTGCTGTCGAACTGCTGCTCGATCGTGTTCCAGTACAATCTCTCGGGATAAGCCCTGGAGGCAAGAACTCGTCGGCGGATATCGTCACAGCAGCGTGGCTGTCGAATCGTGAGAAACTGGTCCAAACCCATGCGTTGTCTCGGATCAAGCGAGTGCGATCGTACGACTATTTCCAAGCAAGCCAAACTACGGCACCGAAGTTCGTGACTCCCGACGAGGGAACACTGCAACAACTGGAGCAGGAAATAGATTCTTGGCATGTCGAGCGATTTCGTGCTCCGGGAACTAAGGTTGAAGTATTCGAGAACGCCCAAGAAGTCGAATTCTCTATCATGCATGGAAGCCTCTTTCGGCGACAAACGGTTGTTGAAAACCGACAATTTGGATTTCAGTCGTTCTGGCCGGTACAGAGTGCATCGGCGATCTACAACTGTGAATTTGGAGAGCTACGGGTCAACGCCAAGACTGCCAGAGAAAAAGCGTTGTACTGCCGTCTCTTGGGTAAGCATGTGTTTGGCAACGAGAACCTGTTCCCAACCGGTGTGAAGTACACGCTGGATCCTCTTCGGGAGTTCGAATTTGATGCGTTAGCACCCGGTGGGGTCGAAGGCGTGCGCGATGTCCGAATGATCGAACTGTGGCTAGGTGACCCAGACGATCGATACGGCGTGACAACAATTCGCAAGGGTAGCGATTTGCTAGATTGGGCGCAGGCAAAAAAGAAGAACATTCGAATCAAAAGGCGATTGATTTCCGCGACGTTCAAGATGGAGCTAGTGGGACGAAAAAGCGACTTGGCAATCACTGTCCGTCCACCGAATGTGGCGATCTACAGCCGTGGGCCAGTCTCTTCGACCATAGAAGCTTGGCTGTCACAGCGAGGGTTCATCATCTCGAAGCAACCACCACGGAAGCCCCGACATGAGCCAGCCCTGGCAAGCACTTGAGCAACTTGACGATATAGTGACATCTCACCTGAGTTGGCGACTAATGCTCGGCGATGCATTCGAGTCGCACCGTGAACTTCTCGTACCGATCAAAGACCTGGCTGCATCGCTGCCAGTACCTGGTTACGTGAATGAGTCACTGGAGATTATCCAGGTCGGCGACGGTGTCTTCGAAGGCTACAACGACAAGACAGAGGAGTATGTGCCCGTCGATCGGCGTGACATCATCTGCTACGAATTTAGCTTCGGTAGACTAGCGAATGAGCTGGCATCGCTGATCGGTTTTGACTTGGCGTTTGAGGAACTCGCAGGCCCAATGTATCGTTTTCGGCTTGGACACTTTGGCAACCCAAATGGATCAGGTTTCTCACTGTACATGGCGAAGGTGAGCGACCCAAGCAGACTGGATTGGTGCGTCGATGCGCTGTTGGCTGAGATTCATCGCCCATTTGTTTTGTTCCTTACATCACATCGGATGCTCAGTAGCCAAAACGAAGCTGCGCTCAGTGCGAGGGGTTGTTTGGTGATACCACTCGAGCAATCGATGCTTCGAGGAGATGACGGTGCGTGGATTTTATCACCTTGGGCTCGGACTCAGCTGGTTGCCTTCCGAGATCGATTGATGCCGCCAGCAAAAACCGTGGCTGGACGATTTGCGACTCCCACGGGCAGTCGCTGGAGCGATTTGGAGATGCGGTTCATCGATTCCGAGAAAATTAGCGTTGTCGTTGGCGACCAGCGACAAATGTTGACTTACTCTCAGCTAGGTTTGATTGATTCGCGAAGTGGCAAGCCGAGCAAGCAGTGGGAGTTACTGCGATTGTTTGCGCGGGAACATGGGGTCATGACTTGGTTGTCGCCCGGTGCCTGCAGGCAAAACCGAAAGAGGCGAGAGCTGCTGAACAAATCACTGCAGCAGTTCTTTGATATCCCAGGTGATCCCATCGAGCTGACCGACGACGGAAAGGGCTGGCGATGCGTCTTTAGGACAAAATCGGAAGGTGAGTCGTACTCTAACGATTTCTCTCAACACTGCGACTGAAAGCTCGATCGCCAAGCAGTCTGGGTGTAAACTTCCGGTGATGTCAGGCATACCGATGAAATGCGTTTATCAGTAACTCGATGTCCTTTTTGGGTTCAGGTATTGAAAGTGTATCAATGCAACAGAACTAAGAGCATGGTGATGTCCAAGACTTCTTGGCATATCAACTCGCTCGATTCGCGAAAACCGAAAAGTTTCAAAATCCGCAGAAATTTTCTTGACAAGCTGGCGACTCTCCCAGAGAACTAATTTCGTCTTATTTGGTTCGCTTCTAACCCGAAAGTAGCAATCATGCCCGCCCGACTACCACAGACACGTACAAAATCTCGTCGCCACCTGCCTGCGTTCCGTAAAACTCGGCAAGCTATTTTTGAAAGTCTAGAACACAAGTATTTGATGGCGTTCGACTCGGTTGCAGGAGTTGATTATTCCAGATCGCTTGAAGTGCCTTTGGAATCCTCGTCGGCAGAATCCGCTGCACTGCGCTACGAAATTACAGATGCTCAAAATCGAGCCAAGCTGCTGGCTGACTCTCTCCATTCTGATAATCGAGATCCGAATGCTCCGTACTCGAGCCAACTGATGCACTATGGTGAGGCCGCCAAAGCGTCTGGCACTGTGGATATTGGCCTTGCCAACCAAGCTGCATGGCAGGATTGGTCGGAATCGCTCAAGAACAGTGGAACGGACTCAAAAGTGGAAAGCTCTCTCCTGGCTCTCACCGATCCGATTCGCCAGCTAAGTTCCTCTTGGTCTGCTCAAAAGGGTACCGACTCGGTCGATCTTTTGCGAGAAAGCCCTGTATCGTATCGCTCCCAGTCGATAGATGATGCAGGTGGTTTTGATCCGTCAAAGGTTTGGGTGGGCGCGAGTCTCGTATCGGACCGACGAACCTTCGCTCTGTTCCAACCCATCTCGGTAGGAGCCGACGACAGCCCTGTCGATGTGACTGGTTTCGTAGGCAAAGGTTCGCAGGGGCTGTCCCAAACACTTGGACTACCTCGAACATTTTCCGAATCCGAAGGGTCCGAAGAGCCAAGTCCGCTTTCGCTACCCACCGATGGTCTTCCAGCCAATGGTGCTGACCGGAGTTGGATTCCGTATTGATCAGTATGTTCCAAGTTTCACGACTTCGGATACCACATCGGAATTTGTCGGAGGATTCAGCGCGCTGACCACTCCTGGAAATGCCGACCTGACCCTCCCGGGCTTGTCCTGGGTTCACACTGTCTCGCGTGTTTGGAATAGTCCCACACAGTGGAGTATCACCGAAACGATTGTTTTAGCGTTC
>CAIJIZ010000533.1 GCA_903820735.1 uncultured Pirellula sp. | reverse complement strand
CACAATCCGCTGCTTAGGAACATCCAATAGATAGCCGTGAATTGATGTTCTCGAAGTGATTATGCCTGAGTGATTATGCCCAAGTGATTACGCCCAAAGGGTGAGAGTATGAGAGGTCTACAAATGCTTTCGAACGCGCGTTGGTTCTCCCTCCCCCTGCCGAGGAACTTGTGTCGTCTTTTGCTTGTCGGCCTCGTGAGAGTATTTGGAATGGCGTTTGAAAATTGGGCCTTTCCTATCGGGGCCTCAACGGCAGCAGCCCAAGAGAAAAAGACAAAGCCATTGACGACTCAGGAGATTAATTTCTTTGAGTCTCGGATTCGTCCCGTTTTGGTGAAAGCATGCTATGACTGCCACTCGGTTTCCGCCGGTAGTGCGGAAGGTGGACTGTTGCTCGATTCGCGTGAAGGGGTGTTACGCGGGGGCGAGTCCGGAGCGGCCGTGGTGGCCGGAGATGTGCGTAAGAGCCTGCTGCTGAAGAGAATTAGCTCGAGCGACCCGAATGCCATTATGCCGCCGAAGGAGCATGGTGAGCCGCTCTCGGCCGCCGTTGTGAAGGATTTTACTACCTGGGTGAAACTTGGAGCACCTGACCCACGGGAAGAACCCAAAGGGACTAAGGATATAAGAAAAGCAATCGATAAGACCGATAGCGACGCAAAACAGTGGTGGTCATATCAACCGCTTGCGAAAAGTCCTACCACTGAGCAAGTGAGCACTTTGCCTGAAAATGGACAACCGTCGACTTGGGCGTGGACCGAAATCGATCGATACATCGAAGCTGAATATCATCGGCAGGGGATCAAGCCGGTATCGGATGCAACTCCTGAGGTTTTGTTGCGAAGGTTGCATTACGATTTGACTGGTTTACCCCCATCTTTAGAAGATTTAGACTCGTTTCTAGCGAGGTGTCGCACTGGAGAAGATAGACAAGCAATCCTGGGAGAAGTCGTCGACAAGCTGATGCAGACCGATGCATTTGCAGTGCATTGGGCGCGTCATTGGCTAGACGTAGCGCGTTACGGCGAGTCGTCGGGGAGAGAGTCTAATGTTCCCTATAATTACGCTTGGCGTTACCGCGATTGGGTGATCGAAGCATTCCGTGCGAACAAACCTTTTGATCGTTTTCTCATCGAGCAGATTGCAGGTGATCTAATTGACGAAGAGGACGAAGCGAAACGTAGTGCCAACGTGGTGGCAACCGGGTTTTTAGCCATTGGGTCACGCAACGTTAACGAATTCAACCAGAAGCTCTTTGCCGTAGATCAAGCGGACGAGCAGATCGATACGGTGTTTCAAGCGACCATGGCCATGACCATGGCTTGCGCGAGATGCCACGATCACAAATTTGAACCAATCACGCAGAAACAATACACAGCCGTCGCCGGAATATTCCTTTCCACTGAAACGTTCTATGGCGCATCGGGTGGTAATAATGCAAGAAACAACATGCCTCCGATCGTTCTGTCGGAGAACTGCGGACTTCCGAATCTTCCAGTCGCATTGAGTGATGAAGAGATAAGTCAAAAGCGGGAAGAGCTTGTTACACTTCGCCAGCAGATCGAGGAAATCAATAAAGAGATCCAAGCAAATCGCCGGGAAGTGAAATCGGGCGGCATGCTGGATCGAAGTCGACAACAAGAATTGAACAAATTGAATAATAGGGAAACCGACTTGGAGTTCCTGCTCTCAACGATCACGGAGGAGAATCAAGCCAAGGTTTTGGCGATGGGGGTGGCAGATAAGCCAGTTGCAGAAGGTCGTGGTGGGAATGCGAAGACGAAAAAACCAAAGCGAAAGGACCCAAACCCCCGACGAACGTTCTATCCAGCGATTGCTGACAGTCCTCTCTTTTCTCGAGGTGATGTCGAAATGCCTGGTGAAGTGGTCTCCAGAGAAGTACCGCGGCTGTTCGGTGGCACAAGCAAATTTCACATACCTGAAGATGCCAGCGGGCGGATGCAACTTGCGTCTTGGATCATCAGCAAAGACAACCCCGTTACAAGTCGCGTTGCGGTAAATCGCTTTTGGGCTTGGACCGTTGGTCGGGGGCTAGTCGATACGGTCGATAACTTCGGGTCGACGGGTAACGAACCTTCTCACCCAGAACTCTTGGACTACCTTGCCCTTGATTTCATCGAAAGCGGTTGGGACCTAAGAGCGACGGTTCGCAAGATCGTTACGAGTCGCGTGTATCAATTATCGAGT
>CAIJIZ010000532.1 GCA_903820735.1 uncultured Pirellula sp. | reverse complement strand
CGTTCGGGCGTATCTGCAGAGAATTTTTTCGCGGCACTGCCGGATGTTGCGAGCTATCGTCCGTTGGAGGGAACAACAGATCAGTACGTTGGTCGCTATGAGAGTTTTACTGGGCGTAAAGCCTTGGACAGAACGAACTTGCTCGTCGAGCATTCGCTTGTGGATTGGGTGGAGCCGAATTTCTATCAGAACTGGGAGCGGTTCTATACGCCGAATGATCCGCGACTTGTCAATCAGTGGCATTTGAACAACACAGGGGTCTCGGGTGGGTTGGCCGATGCGGATGTGGATATGCCGGAGGCTTGGGACATCAACCAAGGGGGCTCCTCGTCGATCGTCATCGCAGTGATTGACGATGGGATTCAGTCAGCGCATCCCGATTTGAATTCTTGGGTCAATCCTGGAGAAGTCGCCGGGGATGGCATCGATAACGACGGCAATGGATGGATCGATGACATCCGAGGATGGAACTTCGTCCTTGGTAACAATCAAACCGAACCGTTGGGAACCGACATGCACGGTACGTCGGTCGCCGGGGTAGCAGCGGCGCGTGGGGACAACAGTTTAGGGGTCGCCGGTGCGGCTTACAATTCACGAGTCATCTCGATCAAGATCTTTGATGGAAGCGGCGTCGCAAGTACAGCGAATATCGCAGCAGCGTTGCGTTATGCGGCAGGGATCAAAGCGAGCGGTACTGGCACTTGGGCTGGCGGTGACCTAGTGAACAACTCCTGGGGAGGAGGATCGGCATCGGCGACGATCAACAATGCGTTGATCAGTGGTACAACGATCGGTCGAAGCGGGATTGGGGCAACCTACTTGTTCGCATCGGGGAATGGTTTTGCGGCGTCGGTCAGCCAGCCGGCTGCACAATCGGCAAGCATCCCGGGCGTGATTGCCGTAGGGGCGACGAACAACCGGGGAGCAAGGTCGAATTATAGTAATTACGGTGCCCCTCTCGACTTTGTGGCACCGAGCAACGATACGCGTGCTGGGTATCTTGCGATTGACACAACGGATCGAACGGGAGCCGACGGCTATGCAACTGGCGATTACACGGGAACGGGCTCGACTGGATTTGGTGGGACGTCATCAGCCACACCCCTTTCATCGGGTATAGCAGCCTTGGCCCTTGCGCAAGCGGACGTGCGTGGGGTCAGCATTTCACCGGCGAATCTTAGGAACTTGATGCGAAACAACACCGATTTGATCGGTGGCGTTTCGTACAGCATTAGTACCGGTAAGAACAATGAATTCGGTTATGGGCGTATCAACGCAGCATCGTTGTTAAGTGGGATTGGCAGCGCGGAGATCTCGGTCGTGAACACCACGACGGAATTGGTATCGGGTTCCAATTTGAACATGGGCACGATTAATTTCGGCCAAACGGTAGATGCCACTTTGAGAATTCGGAATCAGGGGACCGAAGGCTTGGTCATCAGTTCGATCACCGTTCCCGCAGGGTTCACATTGGTCAACTTTACCCCTAGCACCATTCCGCTAGGAGGAACGTTGCAACTTCAAGTGCGATTTAGTCCGACGGTGCCCGGATCTTACTCCGGAAGTCTGGTAATCAACAGTAATGATGCGAATGAATCGGCGTATAGCATTCAAGTTAGTGCAGTTGCGTCATCCCCGAGGATTTTAGGATCGGTATTCGAGGACTTCAATAATAACGCATCATTCGATACTTCTGAACGGGTTATATCTAGTACAGGTTTCGCCTACCTTGATACGAATAACAACGCGGTTTTTGATACGGGTGAGCAACAGGCTCCAATCGACGCAGTCGGCAACTTTTCGTTCACTGTACCCAATGGAACGTACCGGGTACGAGTATCGCAACCGGGTTGGACGTTGACGACCCCGAATCCCGTATACACGGTGAGCCTTAACAACGACGGTGATATTTCCACAGGGAATATCTTTGGATATGGAAAAAACAATCGCGTTTACTCGTTGGTATTCGAAGACCTCAACAGGGATGGCGTTTTTAATAGTGGCGATACGCCTCGCCAAGGATTCGTAGTTAACGGGGGCAAAGCAATTTATTCGAATAACGTAGCCGTACCTATACCGGACTTGAGTACCGTGGTCTCAACGATTACAGTCCCCGCCAATGGCCCAACTGTCAATGACTTGGATGTTTTAATCAATGTTTCCCACACCTATGACAGTGATTTAGAGATCTCGTTGATCGGTCCGGACAGCACGACGATTATTCTTTCGGATAACCGTGGAACCTCTGGTGACAACTTTACTAATACCGTTTTTGACGATGCGGCTGGGACTGCTATCTCAGCAGGAACGGCACCTTTTACCGGTCGATTCAGGCCTGATCAGTTGCTATCGAGTTATAACAACAAGCTAACTCCAGGACTCTGGCAGCTGCGTGCGGCGGATCAAGCGGCTACCGACATCGGATCGATTTTGAATTGGAGGATGGATTTTAACACACTTCAGATATCTACGTCGGATGCTAACGGCTGGGCGATCATGGATGTTGGAAGCGGGTCAGTGACCGCTAGTATTGAACTTCCGTCTGGCTGGCTGAGCACCCTGCCAAGCGATGGCAAACATACTTTCACCGCAAATGGCACACCGATCTTTGGGAAGTCCTATGGAGTTAGAGTCCCTACCAATCCACCCTCAGACATCGCACTCTCATCCAACACGATCTCCGAGAATGCAGGAGTGAATGCTTTGGTGGGAACGCTGAGCTCCAGCGATCCCGATGCAGGCAATACCTTTACTTACACGTTGGTTGCAGGAACGGGCGATACCGATAACGCAGCCTTCAACATAGAAGGTTCCGCTCTACGAGTATCCAATAGCTTGGACTATGAGACACAATCGAGCTACTCGCTGCGTGTACGGTCTACGAATGCAGATGGATTGTTCTTCGAGAAAGTCTTCACCATCATCGTGACGGATGTGAACGAAATCCCCAGCGACATCGCGTTATCTTCCACGACGATTCCTGAGAACGCTGGTGTAAATGCCATTGTCGGCACACTGAGCACCACCGACCCCGATGCAGGCGATACCTTTATCTATACGTTGGTTGCTGGAACGGGAGATACTGACAACACAGCGTTCAACATAGACGGTTCCACTCTGGGAGCAACCAACAGCTTTGACTTTGAGACACAATCGAGCTACTCGCTCCGCATACGGTCCACGGATGCGGCAGGATTGTTCTTCGAGAAAATCGTTGCTGTCAACGTATCGAATGTCAACGAAGACCCAACCGATATCGCGTTATCTTCGAACACAATCGCCGAGAATTCCGATGCGAACGCGATAGTCGGCACGCTGAGCACAACCGACATTGATGCAGGCGACACCTTCACCTACACCCTAGTTACCGGTACCGGCGATACCGATAACACAGCTTTCAACATCGACGGATCGAGCCTTCGAGCAACCGACAGCTTTGACTTTGAGGCCAAATCAAATTACTCGGTGCGCGTACGATCTACCGATGCGGGTGGAGCATTCATCGAGAAAGTCTTCACCGTCAACGTGTCCGACGTCAACGACATCCCAAGCGACATCGCATTGTCATCCAACACAATCTCCGAGAATGCAGGTGTGAATGCTTTGATTGGGACGCTGAACACGACCGACCAAGATACGGGTGATACCTTCCTCTACGCGTTGGTTGCGGGAACCGGTGATACCGATAACGCAGTTTTCAACATCGAAGGCGCCGCTCTGCGATCGACGAACGCTCTTGATTATGAGACCAAATCGAGTTACTCGGTACGCGTACGTTCTACCGATGCGGGTGGAGCATTCATCGAGAAAGTCTTCACCATCATCGTGACGGATGTGAACGAAGCCCCCAGCGACTTAGATTTATCTTCCAACACGATTCCTGAGAATGCCGGTGTAAATGCCATTGTCGGCACACTGAGCACCACCGACCCCGATGCAGGCGATACCTTCACCTACACACTAGTTACCGGTGCCGGCGATACCGACAACACAGCTTTCAACATAGACGGTACCACTCTGCGAGCAACCGACAGCTTTGACTTTGAGACACAATCAAGCTACTCGCTCCGCATACGGTCCACGGATGCGGCAGGATTGTTCTTCGAGAAAATCGTTGCTGTCAACGTATCGAATGTCAACGAAGACCCAACCGACATCGCGTTATCTTCGAACACAATCGTTGAGAATTCCGGTGCGAACGCGATAGTAGGCACGCTAAGCACAACCGACATTGATGCAGGCGACACCTTCACTTACACCCTCGTTACCGGTACCGGCGATACCGATAACACAGCTTTCAACATAGACGGATCGAGCCTGCGAGCGACCGACAGCTTTGACTTTGAGGCCAAATCAAATTACTCGGTGCGCGTACGATCTACCGATGCGGGTGGAGCATTCATCGAGAAAGTCTTCACTGTCAACGTGTCCGACGTCAACGACATCCCAAGCGATGTCGCATTGTCATCCGACACAATCGCTGAGAATGCAGGAGTGAATGCGTTGATTGGGACGCTGAACACGACCGACCAAGATATGAGTGATACCTTCCTCTACGCGTTGGTTGCCGGAACCGGTGATACTGATAACGCAGTATTCAACATCGACGGCGCCGCTCTGCGATCGACGAACGCTTTAGATTACGAGACCAAATCGAGTTACTCGGTGCGTGTACGATCTACCGATGCGGGTGGAGCAGTAATCGAGAAAGTTTTCACTGTCAACGTGTCCGACGTCAACGACATCCCAAGCGACGTCGCGTTGTCATCCAACACGATTCCTGAGAATGCGGGAGTGAATGCCCTGGTCGGGACGCTGAATACGACCGACCAAGATCCGGGCGATACCTTCCTCTACACGTTGGTTGCAGGAATGGGGGATACGGATAACACAGCTTTCAACATCGACGGATCGAGCCTTCGAGCAACCAACAGCTTTGACTTTGAGACCAAATCAAGCTACTCGCTCCGCGTTCGGTCAACGGATGCGGGAGGGTTATTCACGGAGAAGAGCTTTGTAATCAACGTCGAGGATGTTCGAGAAGGAGGCTTTGTGAATGGGACTAACGCAAATGACAAGATTACTGCAACCTATATCGGAGATGGCGTCATCCATACATGGAGCGTTCAAGTCAACACAGGTGCGGCTTTTAATGTCAGCGGTGATTTAATCGTTGATGGGCTCGCAGGAACCGATGAATTGCAAGTTGTAGGACGTGGAGTCGACGATTTGTATACCTTGGGCGGTAACCAAGTCGTGGTAAATGGAGCAACTATCCAGACGACCAAGACGGAAGTATTAAAACTCGTCAGTGGCTTAGGAAACGACCGCGTGGTTATCGCGTCTGCTCCCGTTCTTGGACTAGCCACTACCGTTGATACTGGGGGAGGAACAGACCTAATCGAAACGGTTGCTGGATCGAATCATTGGAGCATCACCGGACTGGGTATCGGAACACTCTATGACGGGGCAGTATCCTTTCTGGCTGTCGAGTCCGTGCGGGGTGGATCGGACGATGACCGGTTCACACTCGGGGTAAACGGACGACTTACGGGACAAATCCTTGGGGGATCCGGAGCCGACACGCTGGATCTTGCTGCTAAAACAGCGGCCAATACGATCAATCTTCAATCGAATACTGCCACATCGACCGGCGGGATCGCAGGGATCGAGAGCTTCATCGGCAGCAGCAGTCCAACCCTTACGGACATCTTCATCGGTGCGAATAGCAACACGAATTGGACGATTGATGGTGTCAATTCGGGGACGCTAATGAGCGTTGCGACGGGAAGCGTTTCATTTAGCGGTTTTGAGAGCCTTACCGGCGGCACTGCGGCAGATACCTTTACATTTACGGACAGCGGAAGTTTGACTCGAACGCTTACGGGCGGTACGGCAACTGGAGTTGTTGACACCTTGAGCTTGGCCGCAAAGACCGTTCCACTAAACATCCAGCTCAATACAACAACGAGTGTCCTGGGTGTCCTAGGAACATACACGGGGATCGAGTCACTCATCGCAAACTCCGTTGCAGGAACTACCCTAACTCGAGTCAATAACACTACCACCGCATGGGCAATGTCTGCTTCAGGGCAAATCACCGTTAGCGGTGTGATCTATACAGATGTGCCAGGAATTACTGGCGGACCGGGGGCCGATACTTTGACCGGCCCATCGCTATCGACGGGTATCAGTTCGTGGACGATCGATTCGATCGGAAACGGGACTCTTGCGATTCCAACAAAATCTCTCATGTTCACAGGCATGAACAACTTGCGCGGAGGTACAGGGGCCGATTCCTTTGAAATTTTGCCTGGCGGATCCTTATCGGGGAATCTCAATGCCGGTACAGGCACAGGCTTCAACTCTCTCTCTTACAGCCAATGGACATCAGGTGTATCGGTAAACCTGTCGGCGACCACGGTAGCGAATGCAACTGCGATCTCAGGTCTCGTTAGCAATATGCAAATGGTCACCGGAGGTCTAGGCAACGATACCCTTATCGGCCAAGCTGCAAAATCAACGATTTTGATTGGCCTCGATGGAAATGATACTCTTACGGGCGGCTCGCAACGCGACTTGTTGCTAGGCGGATCCGGAATCGACAAGCTAAGCGGCGCAGCAGGTGACGATCTACTCGTCTCTGGTACTACCTCCTATGACAGAAATCGTGATGCCCTCGTTGCGATCAATTCCGAATGGATATCTACACGGACATTCGCACTGCGAACTGCCAACATATGGGGGAATGGCACTGGAACTCGAAATAACGGAGACTTCCAACTCAATAGCAACCCAAGCGATTCGATCACAGATACCGTCTTTGCTGACTCTGATGTCGATTCGCTAACCGGGGGATTGAATCAAGACTGGTTCTTTGCGAGCCTGGATGATACGACCGACCTGACCGGTGGGGCTTTGCCAGACCGATTGGATCGATAAGCGGTGATTCAATGAACTACTCTCGGTGTTTGAGGACGGGGAGCACGCCCCCCGGGGATTTTTGAAACACAGAGGCACAGAGGGCACGGAGAAGAGAGGGCACGGAGAGGAGGGGGTACGGAGTGTGGAGGGGACGGAGTGTGGAGGGGACGGGGCTAGGTTCGTCGTTACTTACTTTGCTTTCCTAAGGCTCGGTAGTAAGCTCGAATCGCATCGGAAAACTCTGGATCAAGAAACTCTCGCTTACCTTCGATCACTTGCTCGGCTCGTTGCTCTCGAAGTCGCCCCCACTCGATCCCCTTATCGAGCATCACATTCGGCAGTGCAGAATTTCCTGTAGGTTGATTCTCAGTGCGCCCAGAATCGTCGGGTTCACCACTGCTAGGTTGCCCTTCACGTTTCTTCGAGTTCTGATTGCGCTGCTTGGCTGCCGCACGGTTTGCCAAACGCTGGCTTTGCAATTGCGAAGCAACCTGATTCGCAACTTCCCCAAGCGACCGCTCGACCGCTTCTCGCTGAGAAGCCGATTGCGGATTTCCCTTACCCTGAGAATTCGGACTCTGGCCATCTTTCCCTTGGCTTGATGGATCTTGACCTGAAGGACTCCCGTCCTTCGTATCTTGCTGGTTCGAATTCTGGGCCTCTGAGCCTTGCGACGCTTGCGAATCATCTGCCGCCTGGGCGGATTGCGGCTCCGATTGCGATGCTTGATTGGCGTTGCCTTCCTCCGAAGATAGGTACTGATCAAGAGAATCCAACATGCGAGCTAACTGCTGACCACTAGGTTGCTGACCACTAGGTTGCTGTCCGCTGGGTTGTTGACCACTGGGTTGTTGGCCACTAGGTTGCTGTCCACTGGGTTGCTGTCCACTGGGTTGCTGTCCACTGGGTTGCTGTCCACTGGGTTGCTGTCCACTGG
>CAIJIZ010000531.1 GCA_903820735.1 uncultured Pirellula sp. | reverse complement strand
GCGATCGCGTTGTTCGATCGCGGTTCAACCTTCACGTTGTACGGCGGGTCTGTGTTGACCAATTGGATCGTTTTACCACCAAGGAGTCGATCGAGATCCTCGGGTTTCGATGAGTCGCCGCAGAGCAACCGATGGTTACCCAAGATCCAAAGATCGCCAGGTTGGGTCACCGCAGCGTCGGGTGGTGCCGGCACATCATCCGGATCGGTAAGACCTTCTTCGACGTCGGTCTTGAGAAGCTTGAGCAGCTCATCGGAATCGAATCCCAAGAGCGACAAATCGAAGCCGTTGGTTTGCAGGTCGCCCAGTTCGATTGGGAGCAGATCATAGTTCCAATCGGCGAGCTCTGCGGTCTTGTTGTCGGCGATGCGATACGCCTTGATCTGCTCGGGCGTGAGGTCTTTTGCAACGTGGACTGGAAGCTTTTCTAGTCCCAGTTTCTGAGCCGCTTTGAAGCGAGTGTGTCCGCAGATGATAACCCCATCGGTGTCGACGACGATCGCTTGGCGCACGCCAAACTCACGGATCGAAGCAGCGACGGCATCGACAGCGTCATCGTTGATGCGGGGATTGTTCGGGTACGGACGAATGCGATCGAGATTCCAAACTTCGATTTTCATCGGAGAGCCTTTCCAGGGGAGAAACGAAACGGAAAGGGTTCAGTCGATGTGTGTTTGTTTGGGTGTTTAGATTGGTTTTGTTGGATCGCTCGGTGGGTTGATTGCGTGGGATTTAAGATTCCCACGCACAAAACAAACTCTCTCTAATTTGGTGACCGTTCCCACGCCCCCCAGTAACGGTAAAAAGGCCGGAAGTACCTATGGCAGAGATCGTCTTGAGTGCCAGTTTGGCACTCGTCGCGTGAGGCCCATAAAGGGCCCTCACACGCGACTTGTTTCATTGTTGGCTCGCGACAGCGATCACGCAAGTGCATCGCGTCTATGGGGCCAAATTTTGCGCCTAGTTTGATGCCGTGGGTGTGACGATGTTGTTGATGTTGGTCAGTGGTTTGGGTTGTGGTGTTGGTGTGTGTGGTTGATTCGATTCGAAGTGACCACACCAGTAGTCGTTGAACACGATCGGGAAGCTACCGATCGGTTGTGAGTCACCACAGACAACCGGCGGGTTACGACGGCATTCGCCTCCTCCGCGTACCTGACCTCCCGAGAATGAGATCCGATCCGGTTGATCGCCAGGTGGGTAACCAAAGTAATGTTGGCATCGATCGCATCGTCGCATAGCAGACTCCTCAAACGTGAAACGGAAACAGAAAACGTTACTACCTTAAAACCTTTAAACCCCAGGGCCTCACAAGCCCTCACGTACACACGTACGCGCACGTGTGTGTGTAATGCGTGTGTATATATGGACAGAAATAGAGAGATATGTTTTATAGATATATATAGGCTTCCCCCCTGGCCAAAAGAGAGTATGGACAGAACGCAACATTCCCTGGGAAAATCGCATTTTCTGGCTCGACTTTTGGCCGTTTTGTCCGGCTCGGCAAAGCCCTCTTGGACACGTTTTTTGTCCATGAAGGCCTTGGTTCGATGCCAGTTGCGACCCGGCCAAATAGCAAGACGCATCGCTGCCCTCTGCTACTTTTTGCCGGCAGGCATCAAAACGGCGGTTGGAAGGTCCTGATTGGCGTCTGCAAATCATGTTGCACCTCGCTTCGGAGATCGCAACCGATAGACAATTTTGGGCCGGCCGCCAGAGACAACGCTGTCGGTTTCGATCCGCTCTTGGTCGACCAGTGCGTTTCGAATGTCTTCATGCTCGCGTCGATTCCATCGAAGCTTTCGACTGATGTCGCGATACGGCATCCAGGTGTCACCGAATTTCTCCGACCATTTCGAGAGCATTTCAATGACCTTCTGACATCGCATCGCGAAGTCGTTTTCATTCGAGTAAGCATTCGCCATGTAGAGCATCCGACGTGTTTGATGCATGATGAACTGAGTGGCCCAGTTCACTGCATCGCCACCGATGACAGGATCAGCGTGGTTTTCGCTGATCGCATATAGCAGCGCAAGCTTCCTTGCTTGCTCGTTGACGCGACCCCATACGGTGGTGCCAACCGAATCGTTTTGACTTTCAGCCTTGCGATACTCGGTCTCGGATTCCGTACGAGTGTCGGCCAATATCGCGATCGCTTCAGCTGTCTGGGGAACGATCGTCGGAACTGGATGCCAAGACTGGAGATTCCCGTTACCTGGCATCAAATCCTTCCACCACTTGGCTGTCGCGATCACTCGCTCAGGAAGCTCCAAGACTTTTGCGTCCTGCCCGTTAGCTCGCGCACCACACTCCAAGATGATCATCCGAGCAAAAAAACCGTTGGTCAGCATTCGCTCAGAGAGTGCCTCGTAGTAGTGATTCGGAATCGCTGTCCCAAAGACGACCAAGCAGGGTTGGTCGATCGAACCAGGTGCTTCCTTGCTAGCCTTACGTCGCATCGGATAGACCGAATTGGCCGACGAATACATCGTGAGCAGAGTCGACATGAGGTTTTCGTGCCGGCCATCGCGCGACTTGCTCATCGATTGGAGCATTCCATCGATCTCATCGGTCTGAAACAACATGCTCGGCGAGAGATACAGGGCGTCTTGTATCCCTTCACCGCTGGAGAATCGCTCACCGAGGCAACCCGCGGCTCCGATCTCAAAGAGGATTCGCGTGTTGAGCTTCCGTGGCCAATCTTTCCCTGCAGCCGAATGAGCTAGGCCGAGCAGATACAAATTCGTCCGATTATCACCTGGATCCCGAACCTTCCGGCCGGCCAAGAATGCTTGCAAAGCAAGCGCCCCCGAAAACGCCATGACCGGATTCGGATACGGTGCGGTCTCAAGACACAGGTCCATGACCTCGGAAACAAAGCCGGGAACTCGTAACAGTTCCGGTGGCATCGTTCCTGGGTCGGTTGGTGAATAGATGGGATTGGCATCCGCCGTGATCTCATTGGCCACATTGATTTGGATGGTGGAAGCGGAGACCATATCTCCTCCGAATCCCTGCATCCGTAGCATCCGCGCCGCCATCTCGAAATCGCCACGGTGTTCCAGCCACGCGAAAACCGCAAACGGGCTATAGGCACGATTTGGTTCCAGCGGAGCGGCGTTACCACTGAAGACATAGAACGACTTATCCCTTAGCGATGCCGACCAGCCGTTGGTCTTTCCTGGCCGACGCCACAGTTCGTTCTCGCCACCTTTGACCAGCGTCCAGCCATGCTTGAGCAGTAGTGCTCGAACGTCGCCGCGGTTGTTGAAATCATCACCAGGGCGATCCTCAGGTACGAATTGCGAATCGACCGGTACTTCCGCTGCGGGTAAGTGCTCGTTGAGTGACCACGCCGTCTCTAAGAGCGTTTCTCGCTCTTGCGGAGTCAACTCTGGAATCTCCGTCAGCGATCCTTGCTCGATCGTGTACCCAAGCGTCGGAGCACAGAGAAACAGCCCCCCTTCGCCACGAGTCTCGATCAAGGTCACGAGCGCCCCGTCACGAAAACCCATCGCTAGTTTCATGTTGCCGTTGATCGGCTCCGAGCAGCGATATATCACGTGCTTGCCACCGGACTGGCTCGTCTCGATGACAATGCGAGCAAACAACTCCGGTGGGATTTGCTGTTTCCAAGCCTCGAAGCGATCGCCGCCTCGGTCGAAGTCGAGCATTTCAAGGTTACCACTGACTTGGCCTGTAACCACGCAGATTGCATCTTCGGGTTTCGAGAACCATTCAACGATCTGTCGCTCTTGGGGGATTCGTAGCTGAAAATTCTTCCAACCTGGAAGCCTGGGGCGCTTCTGCAATCGAACGGCCGGCAGGACTGACAGACCACTTTCGCGGTAAGCCAAAGCGGTTGGAAGCAAGGATGTGAAATCAGATGACATATTCAAAATGGAATCTCCTCGTCTGTAAACTCATTAGAAAAATGTTGGTCGCACGGTTCGGGCATCGGCCCGATCTCGTAGTCAACGATCCGGTCGTACTCCTCGCCCGAGACACTTCGAACGACGATCGCGAGGGTTTGCGCAACGGCACCCCCTTCGATCCTCGCGAGTGC
>CAIJIZ010000530.1 GCA_903820735.1 uncultured Pirellula sp. | reverse complement strand
TGGATTGAGATTGCGTTGCTCGACGGGGTCAATGACGGTCTGGAAGATGCGAAGGGAGTGATTGAGTTTTGCAAGGGTTTACGGGTGGAAGTCAACGTCATCCCTTACAACGACACATCGCATGCTAGCTCCGAAGAGGGAGTTTCATTTCGAGCACCGGTTCTGAGCCGAGTAGATGCATACATTCGGGAGCTTCGGCGCAGTGGACTGTTCACGACACTCCGCAAGACGCAGGGTGAGAGTATTCAGGCGGCTTGCGGCCAACTGATATCGAAGTGATACATATCGACGTGATACATCAAGGTGAGCGTGAAGGTTGCAGGTAAGTTTTCTTTTTTTGGAACAGAGAGCGATGCTCTGCAAGTTCGCGGCGCAGGGATTGTTCCTCGGCGAGTTCGATCGCTTGATTGATCGTCGTGATTGCTTTGGAGAAGTCGCCGTTGGCGGCATGTGCCATGGCAAGAACATGAAGTAGGTGTGCGTTGATATAGCCGTTGCTTTGATCGATTGCACGTTGTGCAGTTTGCAGAGCGGTTGGAGGATTGCGATAAAAGTCTTCTGGGCAAGTCGCCATCATCCAAGCTGCGTTTTGCAGCGCCCGCGTGAATTTCGGATCGGCCTTTATGGCCTTCTGATAGGCTTCTGCGGCTTCTTTCCAGCGACCGAGGGATTGGCAAGTGTCAGCAAATTCCGTGGCCGCTTTAGCTGAATCTGGGGCAAGGGACATTGCAGATTGATAATCCGACAGCGCGGCTTCGATTTGTCCGAGGGCGAATCGGGTGTTCCCTCGTCCGGAGAAGAGAGCGGCGTCTTTATCGTTGATTTCGATGGCTTTCGAATAATCCGCGATTGCGGCGTCGTAATTTTCCAGTCGGAAGAGAATTTCGCCACGGTTATGGTAAGCGTCGACGAATTGAGGGTTGAGTTCGATCGTCTTGGAGAAGGCCGATATGGCGTTAGGCAGATCCTCGGCGATAGCGAGCATGACACCGAGGTTATGGTGTGCTCTCCAGCGAAGCGGATCGTATTCGATGGCGAGGCGGAAGTCATCGATCGCAGCGCGATCGAGGGCTTGGGCGTTTTCGAGCTGTTGAGAGGCGACGAGTTCACCGGCGGTATCCGAGCGGCGTTCCCCTCGTCGGTTTGCGGCCCAGGAAAGCAATTTCTTGGCGTAGTTGCGTTCAGCGACGTTGCGGGTCATGTCGCCGACGATATTTCGGCAACGATCGATCACGGAGTTGAGCTCTAAGACGCTTTGAGCAGCTTGGGCTTTGTCAAAGAGGGATTGAAGGTCGGCTGCGATTTGGCCGGATTCGGGAACTTTTGCGTTGGGGCTAGGGCGTGAATCGCCCGAGGAGGGCTCTACGGGAGCAGTAATCGTAGACAAATCCGGTTTCGGATCGGGTTTTTGATCATCCCACGAGGTGCGAGGGATTGCGCGAGGGGCTTGTGCTGTTGCAATCACCCCCTGAGGGAGCAAGAACAGAAGCGAGAACAGAGTGAATCTGGGTAATGATTTCATAGGTGGCTTCCTCGAAATTAAATCCGCTGGGGAAAAGCGAGGAGTTGAAAGTTTGATTTCCAAGCAAGGCGGAGTCGGTAATACCGGCTTAGCATAGCAAAAAACAGGGGGGTGGAATCAAGATAAACTCTGGCGTAATAGGGGAGTTCGGTTACTATTTCCTGATTGCTTTTGCCGCGTTCTTTGTGGATCTATGTCGCATTTTCGGGAAGTCTCTGTATGCCAGTTGTTGATAGTACGGTTCGCCGACTTCATGAAATATTACTTTTGGCTGCCGATATCCGGGGTCAGATCGAGCGAGCACCCAAGCAGTTGAAGGCAGCGCAGATGGCGTTGCAAGCAGCGAAGGATGCGGTTCAGGGTTGCAAGGATTCGATCAAGAAGAGCAGGATGGAAGCGGATCGCAAGCAATTGCAACAGCGGCAGTATGAAACCAAGCTTTATGAGTGGCAAGGCAAGCTCAATGCGGCGGCGAACAATCGGGAGTATCAGGCGGTCAAGGATCAGATAGCAGCCGACACCCAAGCCAACAGTGTGCTTTCCGATGAGATTTTTGAGATCTTGGAAGGGATCGACAGCCTGCAGCTCAAGCTTGCGGACCTTGAACGGATCTGCAAGATGACCGAAGAGGATTCTGGCAAGGCGGAGTCGCGGATTGCGGAGCGCATGGTAGTTCTCAAACGGGATTTGGAACGAGTCGAGGGGGAGCTCAAGGGAGCTGAATCAGCGTTACCTGAGGACTTTGCAGCCATCTATCATCCGTTGGTAAAGACGCGTGGCGAGGAAGCTTTTGCACCTCTCGACGAGCGATCATGTGGCGGGTGCAATACAGGGCTGCCCCCGCGTATTATCGACCAGTTA
>CAIJIZ010000529.1 GCA_903820735.1 uncultured Pirellula sp. | reverse complement strand
GGAACCGAACAACCTACAAATTCCCTGGGAAACTCACACTTCGACACCACGCGCGACGCGAAATACGACGCGCGCCGATTTCATTGTTTGAGACGACTCGAAACACCATCCATCGCGACCAACTTGCAACTTCTTTGCAACCCGATTTACAGGGTCACGATTTCAAGACCGATCCAAATTTACAGGGTCACGGTTTTCCGTTTGCAGGGTCATTTACAGGGTCACATCAAAAACGCCTGAGAATTTACAGGGTCACGATTTCGATTTACAGGGTCACAGGTCTGGAGTTCCGATAGCGATTCATTCAGCGTTTCAATTCGTCACCACCTTGCGGCGTGGTGGATGAACTCAGGGCAAGGCGGAAGCCGCGGTTGTGACTCCGGTACGACGGGTCGTTCCCGTCACGAAGCGCCGACCGGCAAAAGGCGGCCACGTCGTTCCAACTGCCGCCACGGTTCACGCGGTACGAACCCACTTTTGGGCCAGTCGAATCGCTGACCGCACCCTTGGGATATTCACCGTACCGGTCGCTGCACCATTCCCAGACGTTCCCGTGCATGTCGTAGAGCCCCCAGGCGTTTGGCTCCAAAAGGCCAACTGTATGTGTCCGGTCAGAACTGTTGCGATTAAACCAACCGTACTCGGGCAGCAAACCCTCTTCATCATCAAATGAATATGCCGTCTTGCTACCAGCGCGACACGCGTACTCCCATTCTGCCTCCGTTGGTAAGCGATATTCGCGACCTGCCTTCTTCTCCTCCGGCAAGTCCGATAGCTTTTTGCAAAACTTGACAGCATCGCCCCTTGAAACATTCTCTACAGGGAGATCTGCATTCTCATTACCGACTATGGCCCCTTGAAAGTGACTCGGATTCTTACCCATCACCTTCTCATACTGTGCCTGCGTTACTTCGTACACACCAAGGTAGTAGTCCTTGCTGATCGTCACTTCGTGTTGGGTTTCATCCTGCTTACGGCCTTGCTCGCTCTCGAGTGAGCCCATCATGAATGTCCCCTTGGGGATCAGCACCAGTTTCATCCCGATGCTGTTGGTAATCTCTTTGGGAGGCTGAGCGCTAGAGATACTGGCCCCAACACCAAGCCAAAGTGATACAGCAATAACACCTTTACATATCGATTGGAACATGATGTATTTGCTTTGAATTGCCTAAATAACTTCTGCTATTAGCCACCGGTTCGTTCGAACAATGATGGAATTGTAGCAAGTCCAACATCGCATTCACGTTCCCACCAGCTGGTAAGTCCCAGTTTTGCTCGGGCCGATGAACTCGATGCGGCCGGCCAAACGGAGAGTTTCGAGCTCGCGTTTGACGGTCTTGAGGCTGCAGCCCAGGTGATTCGCGATACAGGTGGATCGCAGCTTCCCGCCATCGCCGAGCAATTCCAAGATCCGCAGACGCCGACTCGCTGGCGTGTCCTCGATCTCAATCGGATCAGCCTCGGCTTTTCTGGTGTCCCGAATCGTGATCCAATCGTTGAATCGGTATCCTCTCCCACCACTGGAAATGATGTCCTGCTTCCCGCAGATCAGCCCCAGCTGAGTTTTGAGTAGATCGGACGCCGAGTCTCGAAACGCTCGAATCGAACACGTGATCGAATTTTGCCCGGATGCACTGCCAAGCTCGTCTACCAGTTCCGGACCGCTCTTTGCGATCCAGGTGCCGGTCTGTGTCTTGACGTTGAGGGCTTCGAGGATCCGTGTCGTTTGCTTGGACCTGGAATAGTAAATGATGGTCTGACCACAGAGGGTGATCCGGTCGTGCTTAAAGACCAATTCGCCTCCAGAGAATCGCTTGATTTCAATCACCGGAACTTCATGAACGACCACGTTTGACGCTGGCTTGGGTGTCTCGATCGTTTTGGCCTTCGGACCGTACTCTCCGACCACTGCGAGAATCACGCTCGATAGGGGACGCGCTGCGTCCGAGAACGGCTTGGCAATGCATTC
>CAIJIZ010000528.1 GCA_903820735.1 uncultured Pirellula sp. | reverse complement strand
CCACGAAGTACATGGAGTTGTTATCGAACTTCCAATCCTCGATGAACTAGCAATCGGTCAATGGATGCAGTGGATGATGCTTTCGACACTGCTACAGCAAGAACTGATGCATCAAGAATCGCTAGATGAACTGGCGTTGATGGGCTAGCGTTGAAAAATTGGTAAATAGCCAAGATCAAGTTGCAGCATGATCAAGTTGCACGCGGAAATGTAGATGTTGTGGATCTGACCTTCCCACGATCCCTCAGAACCCTGATCTCCTTCGATCTGCGTGTAGAGCCGATCGCGAAACGGCAGCCATTCTTCATCACCTTGCCGATACACTACTTGGCTGTAATACAAATACGTGTAGTGCCAGTGCCCAAACGCATCGTCAACCTTCTTGACTTCATGCAACTCCTTGCGGCTGTAGTTGAGCATCTCAGGAACTTTATTGCCCTCGTAGTCCCCAGCGTTGTACAACGCTGCAAGTGATGCGGCGGTGATCGCCGGCCGTGAACTTCCCATCTGCTGGCTGGAATAACTGATGCCTCCGTCGGGATTTTGGCAAGAATAAATGTATCGTTTGGCAGATTCAATCACTTCGCCCGGTACTGCGATTCCTGCATTGCGACACCCTCGCAACCCTTGTACCTGTGTGATCGTCGTGGATCCTTCGTCGTAGTCTTGCCCATCTTTAGCGCTGACATACCCCCAGCCACCTGCCGGTGTTTGGGCTTTGCCACAAAAAGCTACCGCGCGATTGAGGACATCCACTAAATCATCTCGCCGATCTTGCAAGCCTTCCTCGCCGAGGACTTGCGAGAGAAACAACATCGAGAACCCATGCCCGTAGGTGTATCGCTGATCATTATCCGGATCCCCAATCAAACCGTTCTTGCGGGATTGGGCCAGCAAATAATCGGTCGCCCTAGCAATCTGCTTGGAATACGGCCCTTGCGTCACCGTCGACCCACTGCACAAAAGCGCCAATCCTGCCAGCGCAGAGACAGCGACAGGGTAGGGGGGGGTATTCCATTGCCCACGTGAGGATTGCGTTCGTGCCAAGAAATCGAGCCCCCGCCGCGTAGCGGACTCCCATTTCGGATTGCGATCGTCCGCTACGATCCTCGCTCCCAAGGCGTCCCCTATCCCAAGATTGCCAGCTGCGATAGCACCCACGCCTCCAGCAAGCATGCGAGCGAGAAAAGATCGTCGCGACTTATCCAACAACGAAAAACCTTGACTACTATGCCGTAGAGGATCGTCAACGGAACGCATCGTGTAGATATTTGATTCGCAAGCTTTTCGCATGCTTGGAGCCTTTCCTTCGAACAGAATCAGCTGTCGAAAAGAGGAGTCGATAGGTAGCGTTCACCCAAACTGCACATGATGGTCACGATGCGTTTGCCCTTCCATTCTGGACGCATGGCAAGTTGCGCTGCGGCGCACATGTTAGCTCCGCTGCTAATACCTGCCATGATCCCTTCTTCACGATGAAGCCGGCGGCCCCACTCGAATGCCAACGCATCATCGACTTGGATGACTTCATCGATCAACGATGTGTCCAAATTCTTAGGAATGAAACCGGCACCGATTCCTTGGATACGATGCTTCCCAGGCTGGCCGCCGCTGATGACGGGGGATTGTTGGGGTTCGACGGCGATCGCTTTGAAATTCGGATTGAGCTTTTTGATGCATCGTGCGACCCCGGTGATAGTACCACCAGTGCCGACACCCGCAACGATCGCATCGATGTTTCCCGCCGTATCAGCCCAAATCTCCGGCCCAGTGGTTCGCTCGTGTACAGCAGGGTTCGCGGGATTTTCGAATTGCTGTGGCATCCAACCCAACACGTCGGCTTGTACTAACTCATTGGCCTTGGCAATCGCCCCTCGCATCCCGTCCGCTGCAGGAGTTAAAACAAGATTCGCTCCCAATGCTGCCAACAACGCCCGCCGCTCGATCGACATCGATTCGGGCATTGTCAAAGTCAATCGATATCCTTTGGCTGCACAAACAAATGCTAACGCAATACCTGTGTTACCACTCGTCGGCTCAATGATATGTGTTTCTTTCGTCAGCCGGCCGCTTCGTTCCGCATCCTCGACCATCGCCAAGCCAATTCGATCCTTAACACTTTTCAACGGATTGAAAAACTCGCACTTGGCAAACACCGTTGCCGCCTCGGGTGGCAACAATCGATTGATGCGAATCATAGGGGTGTTACCAACACTCTCGACGATACTATTCAGTGTCTTTCCAATCGGCATGGCAGTCAGATCCATCTGCAAAAACGGTTTTAGAAATGAATGGTCTATTTTTCACCTAGATTCCTATATGCTTTACCCATAAAGAATCCATGAAAGCGGCTTCCAGTGTAACTGGTTTCCAAGCATGTGCCCACCTCGGTTTCGATCGATCCCAGGAACACCCTCAAGCAAATCCCTAGCGATTTTCCAAAATCTCTCGGAATCGCAGCGCGGCATCTCTCGGTTTTGTAGCCCCCCAAACCCCCTGGCTGACCGCCACTCTCGAGAATCCAGCCTGTAAAACCTGCTGAATATTCTCCAAATGAATTCCACCGATTGCAAACGCGGCAAGCCCCGGATGGTGCTTCTGTAACCAATCGCTAGCACCCATCAAAAACTCGATCCCAGAAAACCGATCAAAACTCTTCGTCTGAGACTCAAACGTTGGGCCACAGCCGATGTAATCGGCTCCCAAGACCGCACCTTGCTCGACTTGAGCGAGACAGTGAGTCGAAAGCCCCACATACTGCGCCGGTGTGAGAATGCGCCTTGCCATCCCCACCGACAAGTCCTCCTGCCCAAGATGGACACCCGCTGCCCCGACTCCCTGCGCCACATCGACACGATCATTGACAATGATTCGACTCAGCTTCGTATCGACCGTTTCCATCGCGACACGAATGTACTCGACCAAGTCTTTTGTGTTTCGCTCCTTGTCACGGATTTGAATCATTTGCGCCCCACCCTCGGAAATCTCCCGTATCCGCTGAGCAAACCGATCCAACTCAAGCCGACAATCGACCAAAACATACAGCTTCGCTCGATTCAAGAATTCATGATCTCGTCCGATCGCTAATACCAACGCGGCATTCAAGTCATAGACCTCATACCGCACCTTCTCGATGGTCGCAGCCGCTTCGGGTGCAATCACCTTCGCACACTCCTCTAGCACCCTCAACCCTTGCTCAACCCGAGCCCCGGCCGCTTGACCAATGGACAGCACGGCATTCGGACGCTGAAACTCCGAAGCCGTTTTAACTTCGCATCCGACATCACCTCGAGTATCGCGGGCACTGAGCAGTTCACTCGCATCAAGGGCCTGCAGACTCCCTTGCAGTCGATGCCGAGCCTCTTTGTATTGCGATTGAAGTACCCCAAACCCACTGAACCGGGCGATATCCTCAAGGGTCCGCAATCCTTCCATCACGCGGTTGCGATTCGCATCTGCCATGCGCCACAATACCCGAGTCGACCCAGTTCCTTGCCCCTCGATGTAGTCGCTCATAATGTAGTCGCTCATAAGCACTCCAGATTTCAACTTCAGCTTTCAACTCTATCGGTGTCGTTCTTGGATCATCGACAGATAACTTCGCCGCTCGACAAATCCCAACTTGAGCTGCTTGGCTAACCCCTCAATCGCTTGCTCTGCTTGCTTTAACGCTTCATGATCACCTACAATGCATTCAAGCTCTGCGAAACAACCAAGCTCCTCGACACGGTCCAACGTCACGTGCATACGAGGATGATACGATTCAAGCGAAAACACACGGCGAGTTTTTCTAACCACTGCGACCGATTCGAATCCTAATGCACCCCAGACACGCTGCAATTCCTCCTGCGTTCCGGGTGCAATCGGAAACTCTATTTCCGGCCGAATTTTCAAGGCACTCTCGCTGCGCGGCCCTTTGTATGTCAGATGCCACCCATCGTTTACCCGCCGCATTCGCAACGCTTCGTCGGTAATACGAAAATCCCTACATGGATGACGAAGGTAATGATCTTCGTGCTCCTCCACCGGTTTCTCCACCGGACCGAGCACAGTGAGCCTCGCAAGGAATTCATCCTGGTTGTCCACCCGATACTTCCCCTCGATCTCCACCGGAAATTGCAATTCTGAACGTGTCATTTCCCCACCTGTTCTTTTTGGATTAAGTCCTTTGTTTCCGGAATGCACTAGACGCAACTGCGGTATGCATCCATAAAACGCTTCATCTTCTCGACATCCTTGATCCCCGGTTCTGATTCAATCCCCGACGCCACGTCCACTCCCGCAGGACGCACTATCTTCATCCCCCTCGCAACGTTCTCCGGCGTCAAACCTCCAGCCAATAAAAATGGGACGTCATGCGGAGCTTCCCCTGACCCATCTGCTCCATTGAAACGGAAGCAATCCGGCCGCGGATCAAGCAACTCCCAAGCGACCTGCTTACCTGTCCCCCCCTTATGAACCGGATCGTATGCATCGATCAATAAACCAAATACCGACGAAGTCTCGGATGCCACCATAGCCCCCCAACTTCGGATCAGCGCATCATCTTCCGGACCACGATACGGAAGGGCTCGTAGAATTGGAACACCTGGCCAAGTCGGCAAGGACTCGGCTTTTTCAATCCATTGCGTGGACTCCTCCCCATGCAATTGAATCGCATCCAAAGGGCAACTCCTCAAAACCTCAAGGACTTGCTCGGGTGTATCGTCCACAAACACGCCGATAAACTGCGGCTTAACCTTGCTCGCCCCCAAAGAATTCGAGAAATCGTCGAGCATCGATCTAGCCCGCTTCGGCTCGATATACCGTTTGCTCTTCGGATAAAAATTCAATCCGATCGCTTCTACCCCCAACTCCAACGCGGCTTGAATGTCTCCAACTCGAGTAAACCCACAAAACTTGGTGCAAGGTAGTTGTAATTTCAAGATGCATCCTCACGTACGTTCATCGCAAGCAACCATTCTTGGTCGCTCTGAGTTCCCTTGCACGATAACTCCAACACGCCTAGCTCCGTGATACTGCTATGAAATTGAACTGGAACAATTCCAGTCCCAGTACCCGCAGTACCGCTGCTGCTATCCCCCAAGGTCACCTCAAGCGGCGAAGCTTCCTGCAATTCATCGCTATCCCAGTGCTTGACCAACACACCTGGCCGGTCTTGCTTGCGCACTGTACTAGTAAAGAATCGAAACCGTGCCTTATGCCCAACCTTCAATCCGATCGGACGGCTCGGCACATCGCTTTGTGTTCCCTCTTCCATTCCGTGCGCCGCGACACATAAAGCGTGCAAAGGTCTCGGCAAGCCGGGTATAGATGGTCCGGAACTCTCGATCCCTATGTAGTAACTTCGAGATAAGCCTCCACGAATCCTCACCCCACCGTGCTTGCGAGCCCAAGCATAATACGTAGCTCCACAAGCAACTGCTTGGTCAAGCTCCTCAACACCGCCTAGCACAACCGGTTGCTGGCGGTCTTCTCGCCAACTTGCAAGCGTTTGGAGAATCCTTGCGCGAAAAGGATCCGCATTGAAAACCCCACCATTGAAGAGGATATGCGTGACTCGCATGGGCTCATTTCCCACTGCGGAATCTTGAGCGTGATCTTGCAAAAAGGCCGCGATGTGTCGCGTGATCGCAGAGTCACTTGCATACTCAAGCCCCAACTCTTGAAACCCGCTTGCTTCCTGGTCGAGCGGTCGATCGGTAGCACCAACCATTGGGAAAAACCCATCTACCAACGCTTCGATAACCGCTTGCTTCTCCAATAACGCAGTTACCGTCCCTCCGATCAATTTGCTGCCCCGTCCTAGTACCGTCAAAGGAAACGATTCCGGTGCATTGTGACCGAGTAACTTCTCCTTCGCTGTCCGGCAACTATGCCACAAGGAAAGGGACTGCCAAGCATTCAGCTGCACCCCTTTTTGAGCGAACAACTCGCTCGCGACGTGAGCGAGAGCTAAATCCATATTGTCACCACCGACAAGCAAGTGGTTACCGACAGCTAAGCGATTGAGGGTCAATTCCCCATGCTCACCCTCGACGCGTACCAGTGTTAAATCGGTCGTGCCTCCCCCGACATCACAGACCAGAAGCGTATCCCCTTCACGCAAAGCCTTACGCCAATCTTTGCTGTGCGCATGGACCCAATTGTACAAAGCCGCTTGCGGCTCTTCGAGAAAAACAAAACTCTCGGGGAATCCCGCCGCAATCGCCGCTTGCCGCGTCCACTCACGAGCAGTGGGATCGAAGGAAGCAGGAACGGTCAAGACTACAGACTGCTCATGGAACGGTGCATCGGGAAATCGAAGATTCCAAGTTTCCACCAAATGCCGAAGGTAGATCGTACTCACATCCACCGGAGAGAGCTTCGATTCAATCGGCGAATCCCATGGCAGAATTGCTGACTGCCTGTCCACGTTGGGATTGCACAACCAACTCTTGGCTGCAACCACCACACGATCGGGTTGCTCAGCAGAAATGCGCCGGGCATAGTCGCCGACGACTCCCAAACTACCGCCACTGTTACCCGCAAGCCCCGGTACTTCAAATGCCGAATCATCACTTGCAGGTATGTAAAGAAAAGAAGGGAGTGACAATCGATTTTCGACCGATCCCGGAGCCGTCACTTGTGGGATCGGCAACACCCCAATCATCGCTTCTGACTCATCGATTGGAGCAAAGGCCAAAACGTTATTGGTAGTTCCTAAATCGACACCGATACAAAAACTTGCTGTCATAAAAACGGCTTAACGAAATCCCAATTCCAACATCTGTAATGACACATGTGCGGTTCGGTACTGCATGCATTACACGATGACAGCACCAATTCGCTTGCTCGTCAGTATAGTCGTCCCCTGCATTAAAGAGAAGGAACGACAGATATCGGCGTTACCAATCGCCAGTAGGGGACTACCTTAAAACAACTCGTGCACCGGCTTGCCGCCGTCGACGATCGGCGTAGGGCGGTTTTGAAAATCATTGACTCGCATCTCAGGATCGATTCCCAATGATTCATAAATGGTCGCTGCGAGGTCTTCGGGCGATACCGGTCGCTCGAGCGCATAAGCGGCGTCTTTGTCAGAGCGCCCGATCAATGCTCCACCTCGCACTCCCCCACCAGCGATAAGACAAGGAAAAAGCGTACTCCAGTGATCGCGTCCCCATTGAGCGTTGGCCGTTGGCGTTCGCCCCATCTCCCCCATGGCTATAACCATTGTCTCCTCAAGCATCCCACGCTCCTTCAAATCGATCAGCAAACTCGAACAAGCTTGGTCAAAGGTGGGTAAAAGATGCTTGCCAACGTCATCGCTATTGCGATGCGAATCCCAACTGTATCCATCGACGCAATCGTATTGAACCGTCACGAAGCGGACTCCGGATTCGATCAATCTTCGAGCCATCAGAGTCGATTGACCAAACAAATGTCTACCGTACCGATCGCGTACTGCATCTGACTCTCGCTGAATGTCTAAGGCTTCCCTCGCCTCTTTCGAAGTCGCCAGCGAAAAAGCCCGTTGCCTGAAGACATCCAGATCCTCAGCCCCATCGCGTGAATTCGGCTCCAGTGCCCCCTTAGAATTCGTCGAATCTACCCGCTGCAATTGGCGATTGAGTTGATGAAGCAATGAATGCCTAGACTGCATTCGATCGAGCACCAGTTCATCGCGTTGGTCCAATCCCGAAATACCATATTTCAATTCTGCATCCGTGCAGTCTCGCCAGTAGGGATTGTCCTCCTTGCTCCGCTTGTCAATGCGAGTCGTCAGCGGATTGTATCTCTGCCCAAGCCATCCGGCATGCTCACCCGGACGCGGGTACTGTCCGTCTTCTTGTAACCTACCGAGCGAATTCGGAACCACCATATACGATGGCATCGGGCGGTCTAACCCAAGCTTCGCTTGATCGACATACTCGACAATCGAACCCATCGAAGGCCAGTCGCGGGGGGTGGGTGCAAAACCACCTCCGATCGGAACGTGCCAGCGTTTTCCAGTCTGCAAGTAATGTGCACCTCCGCTGTGATCGTTGAACGTGTGGCTCATCGTTCGGATCACGGCGAATTGATCCGCCAAATTTGCCAGGCGAGGTAGATGCTCACAAATTCGCAGATCGGGATTCCGAGACGCGATCGGCTTGTACGGACCACGAATCTTCTCGGGAGCGTCGGGCTTCATGTCAAAGGTTTCTAATTGACTCGGACCGCCAAAAAGAAATAACACGATCACCGATTTACATCGCGGTGTGACCTTCTGTGCGTTTTGCACCGAGCCAGCAGCCTCGAGACGCATCAAATCCGCCAAACCAATCCCGAACAGCCCGGCGGAACCAACTT
>CAIJIZ010000527.1 GCA_903820735.1 uncultured Pirellula sp. | reverse complement strand
GGACGATTTGAAATCGGTCTCTCGGAATATTGTAAAAGGTGCTGGCTGCCTCGGCGGTACCTTGCGATACGCTCAGTAGCGCTGTGCTTTCGCGATAAGCTCGAGCCAAGCGACGGCGTTTGATCCATTGCCATCGTTCTTCCCTTCGCTGCAGATCGAATTCAGGGGGGGAGACGATGGTCGAAACCCTTGGGCAGTGATTTTTTCTCGTTGCTGGACCGGAGACGAGGGTCATGTGAAACAGGCGATCGTAAGTTAGATCGATTCGTTGTTTTCTGATGACATCGCTAAGATGATCGATATACTGATGATGCATTCGGCCTGGCCATTGCAAGATTGGCTTATGACGGTCGGACCAAAAAGCAAAGATTGGGATATCCTGCGGAACCGATTCGAGAAGGGCTCCTTCTTTAAAGAAAAGATAAAGCAGCGGTTCGAATCGTTTTCGATCAAGACCTTGAAGCAGGTAAAGCAATTGACGTTCGCTGCCCCCTCCGTTCATCGACGAAGAGCACAGCAGAATACGGATTCGCGCTTCGGTTGGCATAGGAAGTAAATTGGCTATGGAAATTATCAATCGAGAGTATTGTACTCCATTTATTACCAAAGACGGATCCACGATTCGCGAGCTACTTGCTCATCGAAATTCAGCAATTCGAAAACAGTCCTTAGCAGAAGCGACTGTACCGGTTGGGGTTCGGACCCAATTGCATCATCATTTGGAGACCGAAGAGATCTACTACATTCTTCGGGGTACAGGTGTGATGACCATCGAGGATCAGATGCGTGGAATCGGTCCAGGAGACGCCATCGCGATCCCTCCAGGAAAACGGCATTGCATTGAAAACAATGGATCTGAGGACTTGGTTTTCCTCTGTTGTTGCGCTCCGGGATACGAACATGCTGACACGCTAATTGCGGATCCAACCTAAATCGACCTGATGTCTATGTGCTCACGCACGTATGATTTGCTTCGTTGCTTATCCAACAGTGGACTCCCCTTTCAGCTTTTTATATTTTCAAGGAAACTCGTTTCATGCAATTTCATCCTCGGTGGACTCCTTGCGGTCTGACTTTAGCGTTTTTGAGCCCCTTGTTGGGAAGTTCCCCTGTGAAGTCCCAAGAGCCGCTCATCGAAACGCAGCCAGTCGTGAAAACGAAGCCAGCGGTGAAAACGCAGCAAGTTGTCGACACGCAGCAAGTCCAGGTGCCCAATGGTTGGGAGTTGGTTTGGAATGATGAATTTAATGGGAAGCAACTCGATTTCAGCAAATGGGAGATTGAGGTAAACGCTTTCGGCGGTGGCAATCAAGAACTACAAATCTATACAGATCGAGAGAAGAACGTTCGCGTCGAAGAGGGGGTATTGGTGTTGGAAGCTTGGCGTGAGAAAACGGGGATTGTCGGGACGGAGCGGGATTATTCTTCTGGTAGGATTCGAAGTAAACGCCGAGGGGATTGGAAATATGGACGGTTTGAAACGCGGGCAAAATTGCCGGTTGGCCAAGGGTTGTGGCCTGCGTTTTGGATGCTACCTAGTGATGAGAAGTACGGGACTTGGGCGGCGAGTGGGGAGATTGATATTCTTGAATTTAAAGGTCAGGAAACTGACACGCTGTGGGGTACCCTGCATTTCGGTGGGGCTTGGCCGCGTAATAAGTTTCAGGGCAAGACTCAGAAATTCGATGGAACGGATTTCACCAAAGATTTCCATGTGTTTGGCGTCGAGTGGGAAGAAGGCGAGGTCCGTTGGTTGCTTGATGGTAAGGTATGGAATGTGCAGAAGGAGTGGTCGAGCGAGAACGGAGAATATCCTGCTCCGTTCAATGAACCGTTTCACCTTGTCTTTAATTTAGCTGTTGGGGGGGGATTTGTTGGAGAGGTTGCACCGAGCACCGAATTCCCAGCGAAATTCTTGGTCGACTGGGTTCGCGTCTATCAAAAGAAGTAGACATCACAAAAAAAGCGACCCGTGGGTCGCTTCTGGTTATGCGCTCACATTTTACTTCTTCACGCCGCAATCGGTCATCCTGTTAAGTGGGTGACCGACCCATCGTCGAGAAAGAGGTAAAGATGCAGAGTCTATTTCGGTAGGTTGAGCAGTGCGTAGGTGCCGCTTTTGCCAGCCACTGCGATATCGGTTCGACCGTCGCCGTTGATATCACCGGTAGCGATTTGCAAGCCGACGCCTACGTGTCCTCGTTCGATTACCGACTTGGTGAACTGGCCATCGACATAGGAATAAGCGTGGATTTCAGGCATGTCTTGTCCGCCTGGATCCCCGCCGTTGTGTGCGTAGTAGCGTTTGCCAGTGATGATTTCATCTTTGCCATCACCATCCAGGTCGGCCATGGCGATGGCGTGTGGTTGGGAGAAACCGTTATCGATGAGGTTACGCTGAAGATCGATCGAACCGTCTGGTTTGTTCCCGTTATTGCGCCACCAGTACAATCCATAATCGTGACCTTGTCCGACGATGATGTCTTTCTTGCCATCTTTATCGAGATCGACAACGATCATCGGGATCGAGCCTTGGATATTCCAATCGGCATGGAATTTCCATTCGCCTTCCCAAGGCTTTTCCGGTTGTTCGTACCAGCCATGGCCGAGCAAGACATCATCACGTCCATCGCCGTTGATATCGCCAACCCCCATACCGTGCTGGTTTCCGCTGCGACCGATTACCTTCTGTTCCAAGGTATAGCTCGCTGCCTTACCGTCCTTGTTGCCGTTATCGACCAATCGCCAGATCGTCATCGGATTCTTGGAATTCCAGCTATTGACGATCCAGTCAGGGATTCCATCTTTATCGATATCGTGCATCAGCTGGGCTTCGTTTTCCGAAGCTTTTGTGTCGACCCAAGCATGTCGTGTCCATGTTCGTCCGAGGCGCAAGCCTTCGGCGCCTGGGTTTTCGTACCAAGCGATTTCGGTCGGAACGAAGGATCCAGCGATCACGTCGACTCGTCCGTCTCGGTTGACATCCATCAGGAAGTCTCCGTTACTTTGCACGTATCCATTCCAATCTTCGATGTTTCGGAGTGGACGAGGTGTAAGGGATGGGCTTGGATACCAGTTGCGGCCAGCAATGACGTCAGATTTTCCATCTCCATCGACATCTCCGATAGCGCAACCTTCGTTCGCATCGAGAGCCAAGGGTTCGATTTGCCAACGGAGCGCGAGGTCCTTTGGTTTGCAAAGTGGATCTTCGCCAAAACTGCGTTCTGAGAACCCAAAGTTAGCAGTGATGCTCAATGCGAGAGCAAAGGCTGTACGTGCGATTCGTTGAGAGGGGCCTACGGTGGAGGGACCTATAGGGGTTTGAAGTGAATGACAGTTACGTTTAGTGAAGTGGCTTGTTTTCATGTTTGATAAAGTAGAGACTTAGGTGGGGAAGGGGTATCGGATGTTGATGCTAGAGGTGAACCGAATAAGGTTACTTAGTTTTTGGCCCGACGTTTTGGTCTTTCATCCATTGGGTGATTTTGCTTTCGCCCTCACGGACAAACTGTTCCATTTGATCGACTTCCACCGCGTTGTTCCCTTGTTCGTGTTTGCGAAAGAGGAACAAGTAGGTTTCGTTTTGTGGGCGATAGCGATGAAAAAACCATTCGTTCT